>NZ_JBSQOT010000002.1:0-126158 GCF_055117995.1 Deferrivibrio sp.
AAAGAAAATTTTGTGGAAGCATATGTTCACTTAGGTATTACTTACTTCAAAATAGGCTACATAGGATTTGCAATCTCTGCATGGAAAAAAGGGCTTGCAATAAACAGTGAAAACAAATTATTGAAAACTTTTATATATCTTGTTGAAGCTGCTAAGGAGGTAGATTGATGCTCGATTTAAAACTTATTACGGGTAATCCGGAATATGTTAAGAATGAACTTAAAAAAAGAAATACTGAAATAGATATAGAAAATATTTTAAAACTGGATGAAGAAAGACGCAAAATCATATTAAACGTTGAAGAGCTCAAAAAGCTCAGAAATGATACTTCAAAAGAGATAGGAATAATCAAAAAACAGGGCGGGGACATATCCGAGATTTCTGCTAGGATGAAAAAGGTCTCCGAAGAAATATCTGAGCTTGACAACATGTTGAAAAACGTGGAAGAAACGCTGAAAAATATTCTTCTTAACATCCCAAATATCCCTGACGAGACAGTACCTGTGGGAAGTGATGAAAATGCAAATGTGCTCTATAAAGAATATGGACATAAGCCTTCATTTGATTTTGAACCCAAAGCACATTGGGAAATCGCTGAAAGCCTTAATCTTGTTGACTTTGAAAAAGGGGCTACACTTGCAAAATCAAGGTTTTCCGTCTACACGGGATTTGGCGCAAAGCTTGAAAGGGCATTGATAAACTTTATGCTGGATGTTCAATCTGAAAACGGATACAAAGAAATAATCCCGCCGTTTCTTGTAAATGCAAATACAATGACAGGCACAGGACAGTTGCCAAAGTTTGAAGAAGAACTTTTTAAGTGCGAAAGAGATGAGCTTTATCTCATTCCAACTGCTGAGGTGCCTTTGACAAACCTTTATGCAGATACAATTCTAAGCGAAGAAGACCTACCCATAAAAGTAACAGCTTATACACCTTGTTTTAGAAGAGAGGCCGGAAGCTACGGAAAAGATGTGAGAGGGCTTATAAGACAACATCAGTTTAACAAAGTTGAGATTGTAAAAATAGCCCATCCTGAAAATTCAATGATGGAGCTTGAACTTTTGCTTGAAGATGCGGAAAAAATCCTGCAAATGCTTGGTCTTCATTATAGAGTTATGACACTCTGCACCGGAGACTTAGGATTTTCATCTTCCAAAACCTATGATATTGAGGTATGGCTGCCAGGGCAAAATTGTTATCGGGAAATTTCATCCTGCAGTAACTTTAAAGATTTTCAGGCAAGAAGAGCCGGTATCAAATTTAGAAATAAAAATAAAAAAGTGGAGTTTGCCCATACATTAAATGGCTCAGGCCTTGCGGTGGGGAGGACATTCCTTGCTATTTTGGAAAACTATCAGCAAAAAGACGGCAGTGTAGTTGTGCCGGAGGCTCTTAGACCATATTTAGGTGTTGATATTATAACAAAATAACATGCCAACACTTTATCTGATGCCAACTCCGATAAATGGTGACTTTAGCCTGTTAAATCACCTGGCTAAAGATTTACTTTACTTGGTAGATATCATTATCGGGGAAGAAAAAAAGCAAACTATCAGGCTTCTTGCGGCTAACAATTTGAGAGAAAAGCCTTTCTTGCTTTTGAACGAACATACAAACTATGAAGAAAAATTTAACATTGCAAAACTGATTTCAAATAAAAAATCTGCAATCCTTTTCAGCGATGCCGGAACACCTTGCGTAAGTGATCCGGGGTATGATTTGGTGGATTTGTGTTACGGGCTGAACATAAATGTAAAAACGTTATGCTTTGAGTCGTCTGTAATGGCCGCGCTGTCTGCTTCAGGTTTTTACGCAGAAAAATTTGTATATGCCGGATTCCCACCTATCAAAGGGGGCGAAAGGTTGCAGTTTTTTAAGAATCTGCCGGTTTCAGGCATGACAACAGTGTTTCTTGAAAGGCCTTACGCACTTAAAAAGGTAGTTGATGAATTAAAGCATGTTAAAACAAGAATATTTATCCATATAAATATCGGTTATAAAAATGAAACTTTTCTCAGGGGCTATTACAAGGATTTTGCTGCCAAAAAAGATTCCCTGCCAAAAGCGCCGTTTGCAGTAGTTATTGAAGGTAAAAATGAATAAGACATTCGTCATTTTCTTGTTAATCCTTGCAGGCTCTTTTGTGTCATTACAGGCAAGCATAAATGCAAGGCTTGCAAAACACGTTGGATTTCTTGAAAGTGCCTTTATTTCCTTTTTTGTCGGCACGATTACCCTTTTCATTTTTCTGATGTTAAAAGGTGACCATAATCTCAAAAACATTACGGATGTACCTTTTTTATACCTGACAGGGGGAATTTTGGGTGCAATTTTTGTTTACTCAATTACATATTCTGTCCACATCACCGGTGTAACAACCGCACTTGCAATAACAATTGGTGTCCAGCTTTTTGTAGGGTTAATTTTGGATAAATTCGACCCGATGAAAGTTATAAAATTAAATATTGGTCTTTTAAATGTGCTTGGAATAATTCTCATTATTTTAGGAGTAATCCTGACATCATGGAGGAAATAAATTGAGTGAACTCATTCTGATTTACACACAAGCAATAGTTACATTTTTCCTTGTTATAGACCCCCCAGGTCTCATACCTGTTTTTCTTGCAATAACAAAAGGGATGCAAGAAAGTGAGAGGGTAAACCTGCTAAACAAGTCCATAATAGTTGGATTTGTCCTCCTTATAGTATTTACTATTTTTGGAAGCACAATTTTGCGGCTTTTCGGAATAGATGTCCATGATTTCAGGGTAGCAGGCGGTCTTTTGCTTTTAATTGTAAGTCTTCAAATAGTTTTTACCAACCAGGAAAAAGAGTTCAGCACATCAAGGCCAGGTGTAGTACCTTTTGCGACCCCTTTAATGGTAGGACCAGGGGCTGTAACAGCTACCATAGTCTTAAGCGGTACAATTGGAATTTTAAAAACTTTGATAGCTGGCGCAGTAGCATTTGTCCTTGCTTACATTGTACTTTATTTTGGTAAAAAACTTTTTGATATATTGGGAAAAGACATAACTGAAGTAATCACCAAGGTGATTGGTCTTATCCTTGCGGCAATATCGGTAAGATACATCAGAGATGGTTTTTTGGGAATATTTAGCAGTTTTAACTAAATGTTCTTTCATTTTTTAAGAAAGAAAGCCTCAATATAACAAAAAAACCTCTGACAAATTATGCAAACCTTTTGAAAACCCTTAATTTTAAATAAAAATTAGCGATTAAAATTCTTTCAAAAAATTTCTTGACTTTTCATTTTTTATAGATATATTCTTTAACTCCTGACGCGGGGTAGAGCAGTTTGGTAGCTCGTCGGGCTCATAACCCGAAGGTCGTCGGTTCAAATCCGGCCCCCGCAACCAATTGATATTTATCTTTTTATATAAATGGCGGATTAGCTCAGGTGGTTAGAGCATGCGGCTCATATCCGCAGTGTCCGGGGTTCAAGTCCCTGATCCGCCACTCTGCTTGTTTCTCAATTAATTATTTAAAAGTAATCTTATTTTGAAAGCCACTTAATATACAAACTTTTTTATTCCAAAAAATATTTGATTTTTTCATCAAAATCTCTTATTTTAATATTACTAAACTTAAGGAGATGGCCATGAACATACTGGTAATCGACCCTGGTTCAACCTCAACAAAGATAGGAATATTCTTAGAAGATAAGCTTTTCAAAGAAAATATCAAACACGAACGCTCCGAATTAGACACTTTCAAAACAATATATGATCAGCTTGAATATAGGTTTAGTATAATTAAACAAATTATACAGGACAAATATGACCACATTACTTTTGATGGCATAATTGGTCGCGGCGGGTTAATCCATCCGGTGGAAGGTGGAATATATGAGGTAAACCAAAAAATGTTGGATGACCTTAAAAAGGGGGTTAACGGACAGCACGCTTCAAACCTGGGCGGGGTACTTGCAAAAATTTTTGCAGAAACTTACAACTGCAAAGCCTTTATTGCTGACCCTGTAGTTGTGGATGAAATGATGCCTGTTGCAAAGTATTCCGGATTAAAAGGGATTGAAAGAAAAAGTATATTTCATGCTCTAAACCATAAAGCTACCGCAAGAAAGGTAGCAAAAAAAATTGGAAAAAATTATGAGGACGTTAATTTTATTGTGGCTCACCTTGGCGGAGGAATTTCAATAGGTATTCATAGTAAAGGGAAAGTGATAGATGTAAACAATGCACTTGATGGTGATGGTCCTTTCTCACCGGAAAGAGCTGGCGGATTGCCGGTAATCGGGATTAAAGAATATTTGCACGACAACAATCTCACCATAGAAGAGCTTTCAAAAGTGGTTTCAAAAAAAGCAGGGTTGATGTCATATCTTGGTAAAGTCGATATGATTGAAATAGAAAAAGATATCGAAAATGGAGATAATTATACAAGGGAAGTTGTACAAGCAATGTGCTATCAGATTACCAAAGAAATTTGCTCACTTGCCGCCGCAACTTACGGAAAGCTTGATGGAATAATACTTACAGGCGGACTTGCTCACAGCAATTACCTCGTAAAACTGATAACCGAAAGGGTGTCTTTTTTGGGCAAAATATTCGTAGAGCCGGGTGAAAATGAAATAGAATCGCTTCTTATGAGTGCACAATTAGCCCTTGAGAATAAAATAGAAATCAAACAATATATGGAGCAGTAAATGGGAATAGGAAATAACATAGAAAAAAATCTCCAAAGCAAAAAAATTACAGTTGAAGAGCTGGCAAAATTTACAGGAATTGAAGTATCAAGACTTAAAGATTTTATAACGGAAAAACATACACCCTCTGTCTCTGACCTTTTAAAAATTGCCACATATCTTGACACAGATATTTACTCACTGATATATGGCCAGGAGTTTGAAAGCAAAAAAGCCCAAAAGACCGCAAAATCTTCCAGAGTAAAAATTAGCCGAAAAGATGCATATTCTTATGAAAGCCTTGCTCCGCTTTATCCTGGCAAACATATAGAGCCATTTATTGTAGAAATCCCCAAAAAAGAGGTTGTAGAAACAAGTATACACTCAGGTGAGGAATTTCACTATGTACTTGAAGGAAAGCTAAAAATTACTGTCGGTGAAGAAGAATTTATACTGGAAGAAGGTGATAGCCTGTATTTCGACTCATCAATAGCCCACACAATAAGTTCAATTACCGAAAAATCCAGAATCATTGCAGCCATTTATAACAGCAGTTCAATGGCACAATTTGCCAGGGGCTCAAAAATGAGAGCCCTTATTCAGGCAGCAAAATTGTTAAAAAAACAAGTAATTTGTCTTGTTTGCCCTGACAAAACTTCTGCCGAAGCATGTAAAGTAGCCATTGATGAAAATATAATAGACAGCGTTGTTTTTGTGGGGGACAAAAAAATATCCGAAGAATTAATCCAGATCCTTAACCTTAACCGTAACAAATTGACAATAGTAAATATTCCCTATTCAGACTCCTATGAAAACGAATGCGCAAAGAAAGGGGTGGAAATAATAAAAAAAGGCCTGGCAAGCCTCATAATGAAAGGGAAGATTAACACGGCAAACTTTGTAAAAGCTATTCTTGACAAAAACAATGGTATAGCTTCCGGCAGAAGAATGTCGCTTGTAAGCATATTTGAAGTCCCCAATGTAAATAGACTCATTTTCCTTACAGACCCCGGAATAAACCCTACGCTTTTTGTTGACAACGACTTAAATTACAGTATTGAAATTATTAAAAATGCAATAGATGTTGCAAAAGCAATGGGGGTAGCAAGACCAAAAGTTGCCCTTCTTGACGCTAACGAAGTCCCTTCTGCAAAACTTCCCACTACCCTTTATGAAGACAAACTTTCAAAAATGGATTGGGAAGATGCCGATGTATACGGTCCTCTATCTTATGATCTTGCTTTATATGAAGATGCGGTAAAGAAAAAGGGGTTAAAAGACAACAAAGTGGCAGGAAAAGCAGATATTATAGTTGTACCTCATATAGAAGGGGGTAATTTCCTTTACAAGGCATGGGTTATGACTATGGGCGCCGAGGTTGCAAACATAGTACTTGGAGCTACTGTGCCAATCATCCTCACATCAAGAAGCGACAGCGATATGACAAAGTTCCTTACAATCTGTGCAAGTGCAATTTATGGAGAATATCAGAAAAACAAGTAGCAACCAATATTGCCATATAAAATTATACATTAAGGCTTCTTTCGTAAAATTTTATATTGATAAATCTCTTTTTGTGTAATAAATTTAGCTTGCTATAATTTTATATTGGTGAAAATATGAATACACTTAAAATTACATCCAAAGTCTTGAAATCCCTCTCCGAGAAAAACAGGCTTAGAATCGCTATCATGCTTCTAAAGCGAAATCTCTGCGTTTGCGAAATAAATGAAGTGCTACATATTGCACTTTCAACGATTTCAGCCCACCTAAAAAATCTCAAATATTCAGGTGTTATAGAGGATTGCAAGGAGGGCAGATGGGTTGTTTACAAGTTGACAGATAATCAGGAAATAAGAAATTTTGTAAAATACCTTTACGAATCTGTAAAAGAAGATAAGACCATCAAAGATGATCTTTCAAAAATTGACGAAATAGACAGATATAGCTGTTCAACCCAGGCAACCAAGCCCGAAAATGCTTGAAGACTTTATCTCAAAATATAAAAGAATTTTTTCCGAAGATTTTGAGTTTTTTTTCGAATCCCTGAAAAAAACAAACAGAAAATATTTTAGGGTGAATACCGCACGAAATATAGATTACTTAAGCGAATTTGAAAATATAAGCTTAATAAAAAAAGTTGATGGATTTGAAGCCTACGAATATAATGAATCAAAAATGGATATTTCATCATCTCTGGGATTTCTCACAGGTGGACTTTACATACAAAACATCTCTTCACTTTTTCCACCCAGGATTTTATTCGAACATATAAAGCATCTAAAAAATCCCATTATTCTTGATTTATGCGCTGCCCCGGGCGGGAAAACCACTTACATCAGTGAACTTTTAAAAAGAAGTGGGCTCATTATAGCAAATGAAATTTCATCAAAAAGATTAAAAGCCCTTAATTTTAACATTACAAAATTTGGTAGTTACAATGTTAAAACAGTCAGTATCGATGGAAGAATTGCCGACAAAAAGCTGCCCCCTATTTTTGATGCAATTTTACTGGATGCTCCCTGCAGCAATGAAAATAAAATTTTAAAGAATGATACAGTTAAAAGTTTCTGGTCAGAAGAATTTATCAAAAATACGCAAGGTATTCAAAAAGATCTGATAAGAAGTGCATTCTCCCTTTTAAAGCCGGGAGGCTTTTTGGCATATTCCACCTGCACATTTTCATTGGAAGAAAATGAAGAACTAATAGAAGGTTTTTTGGCAGAAAATACAGATGCCATTCTCGTAGATATAAATGGTGGCGTTTACCCTGAGGGACTTTCAGGCAATCGGGAAATTGACAAAAAAGTAATAAGGGTATTGCCTCACATTATGGAATTTGACGGCTTTTTCATTGCACTTATTCAAAAACAGGGATGTATAACTGAAAATGAACAGATTAAAAGTAATGAAAAATTTAAAGAAGATATTGATATTTTTGACAATAATTTTATCAAAAATATTCCTCTACAATTAAAAAACAATAAGGTTTATATCAACCCTTTGCTACAACTTGGCAATAACTTATGTGATAAAATAAGATTTCAAAATACAGACTTTTTACTTGGGCAATTTATAAAAGATTTTGTAATTTCCACCGAAGCCTCATGGGAATTTGGCGCAAAAGTTAAAAACAAATACAGACTTCAAATTTCATACCAAGAAAGTGTTGAATATTTAAACGGTTATGATATAAACTTTTATCCTGATATTATAAAAGAAGGTATTTTGTATTATAAAAATATACCTGTCGGTCCTTTTAAGGTAGTTGACAAAAGAATAAAAAATAAACTTAGCAGATATTTCATATATAACAGGGTGTAAGTTTTGAAAAAAGTTCTTGTTGTAGAAGATAGCAAATTTTTCCGGAATATTCTCAAAAATGAGCTTGAAGATTTAAATTTAAAGACAACTCTTGCCTCCAGTATAAAAGAGGCGGAATATTATCTCAATAAAGAGCATTACGATTTTATCACAATGGATGTAAATCTTCCTGATGGAGATGGCCTTGATTTTTGCAAAAAATTAAAACAGAGCAGCAAATTTTACAAGTCTCAGATAATAATTATTTCATCTGAGGATTCTGATTATCTGAAAAAAGCAAGCTTCGACGCCGGTGCGTTCAGTTTTTTTCACAAAGATTATATCGAAGGCAATTTAAAAAAATTTCTCAAAACAACGATATCTATGGCACAGATTATCACCGGCTCTGCCAACCCGGTTGTTATTGTTGAAGATAGCGAATTTCAGAGCAGATACATAACAAGCCTCTTTGATCTTGCAAATATAAGTGTAATATCATTTAAAGATACGACAAGTGCATCTGACTTCTTTTCCAATGAAAATGCGATAGATTTAATAATAGTTGATTATTATCTTCAGGATAATACCTGCGAAAGCCTTATACAGCTAATAAGAAAAAATAAGTTTTACGACAAGGTGCCTATTATTGTAACAACAGTAATGGATGAAAAGGAAAAAAAATACGACCTTTTTCTCCTTGGAGTAAATGATTTTGTCGAAAAACCTTTTGACCCAAGCGAATTTTTCCTGCGAATAAGAAGCCATTTAAGAATAAAAAGTTTGATGGATATGCTTGATGCCAAAAACAAGCTTTTATCCATTAAGGCAATAACAGATGAACTGACAGGGCTCTTTAATAGAAGATTTTTCTGGGAAACATTAACAAGTGAAGACAATCGTGCCAAAAGAGCAAACCAAGCTTACTCAATATTGCTTTTTGACATTGATAATTTTAAAGATATAAATGATACTTATGGCCATATAAATGGTGATAAGGTATTGGTTACATTATCTGACACATTAAAAAAACATATCAGAAAATTTGATACACTTGCAAGGTTTGGTGGAGAAGAGTTTATTATGCTGCTGCCTGATACACCCAAAAATAAGGCAGAAGTTGTCGCTGCAAAAGTTTTGGAAGTTACAAGAAACATAAAGTACGATTTTACCGACAAAATGGTTACAGTAAGTATTGGAATTGCTGACTCTGCTGAATGCAAAGCATTTGAAGAGGTAATTCAAAAAGCAGACGAAAGACTCTACAAAGCAAAACAAAACGGTAAAAACCGTTATGAGATTGAATAAATACGGAGGATTATTTATGAAAAAGTTTTTCTTATTGTTTGCTACAGCTATTTTTTTAAGCCTGGCATTTAGTGGATTTGCAAAAGAAATCAAAGCTGGGTTTATCTATGTAGGTCCGGTAGGTGACGGTGGATGGACTTATGCCCATGACCTTGGCAGAAAAGAGATGGAAAAACTGCCATTTGTTGGCAAGTCCACCTATATTGAATCTGTCCCTGAGGGAAGTGATGCTGAAAGGGTAATCACCAGCCTTGCCAAAAAAGGGCATAATCTGATTTTTACAACAAGTTTCGGTTTTATGGATCCAACAATCAATGTGGCAAAAAGATTTAAAAATGTTGTTTTTATGCACTGCTCCGGCTATAAAACTGCTGAAAATGTAGGAACATATTTTGGTAGAATGTACGAACCAAGATATTTAAGCGGAATTATTGCAGGCAGTATGACAAAAAGCAATATAATAGGTTATGTGGCTGCATTCCCTATTCCGGAAGTCATCAGAGGGATAAATGCCTTCACTCTCGGAGTAAGATCAGTAAACAAGGATGCTGTGGTTAAAGTGGTATGGACACAGACATGGTTTGACCCCGGTACAGAAAGAAATGCTGCTGAAAGCCTCCTTGATGTAGGCGCTGATGTCCTTGCTATGCACCAGGATACTCCTGCTACTCTTCAGGCTGCCGAAAACAGAGGGAAATATGTAATAGGCTATAACTCCGATATGAGAAGTTACGCACCAAAAGGTTTTTTAACGGCGCCTGTGTGGAATTGGGGAGCAATATACAAATATGTTGCCCAAAAGGTAAACGATGGAACATGGAAAAGTGAGCAAATCTGGTGGGGTATGGACAAAGGTGCAGTAACTCTTGCTCCAATAAGCGATAAAGTACCAGCTGAAGTGGTAAAAAAGGTAATGACCGCAAAAGAAGACATAATAAATGGTAAATTCCAAGTATTTACTGGGCCAATTAAAGATCAGTCAGGCAAATTGGTACTTGAAGAAGGAAAAACCTTTACAGATGGAGAACTTTTAGGTATGAATTTCTTTGTGGAAGGAGTTCAGGGAAATTTAAACAACTAAGAATCCAGACACCCTGGTAATGCCAGGGTGTTTTTTTGAGGTTTTAATGTCATCCTGTATTTTAAAGATTGAAAATATAACAAAGTCCTTTGCTGGCTTTATTGCCAATAAAAATGTAAATCTTGAGATTTTTGAAGGGGAAATACACACAATCCTTGGTGAAAATGGTGCCGGCAAAAGTACTCTGATGAATATTTTAACGGGACTTTACAGGCCTGACAGCGGAAATATTTACATAAATGGCACCAGGGTAAACATTAAATCCCCAAAAGATGCCCTCAATTATAAAATAGGTATGGTTCACCAACACTTTATGCTTGTGAATAACATATCAGTTTTTGAAAACCTTTTGCTCAGCATGAAACTCGATTCTTTTGTTATAAATGAAAGAAAACTTAAATCAAAAGTCAAAGAAATTCTAAGAGAGTTTGAACTTGACATAGATATAGAAATGCCAGTATGGAAGTTGTCAATCGGCCAGCAACAGTGGGTCGAGCTTATAAAACTATTAATCAGGGATTCTAAAATTCTCATTCTTGATGAGCCAACTGCGGTTTTGACACCTCAGGAATCAGAATTTTTATTTACATTTCTGACAAAACTAAAAAGCCAGAATAAAGCGATTATTTTTATCTCCCATAAGATGAAAGAGGTCATGACACTTTCTGATAAAGTTACTATTTTAAAAAAAGGGGAAACAGTAAAGACGTTAAATAGAGGTGAATTTGACGAACAGCTTCTTGCAGAGCTTATGATAAGCAACAAAGAACATCTTAAACTTGAAAAGTCTGCCAAAGTTTTTAGTAAACAAATTTTGAAGATAAAAAATCTTAACGTAAAAAACGATAAAGGGTTGTCCGATCTTTCAGATTTTTCTCTTGAACTTTTTGAGGGCGAAATCCTTGGGATTGCGGGGATTACCGGCAATGGTCAAAAAGCACTTGCAGAAGTTTTGACAGGTCTAAAAAAACCATTATCTGGACAGATAATTGTAAATGATCAGGACATAACATATTCCACTTCCAAATCAAAATATATTTCCGGAATTGCCCATATCCCTGAAGACAGAAAAACTATGGGGATTGCGCCAGACCTTTCTGTTGATGAAAATCTTATCCTGAAAAACTATTCATCTGATAAGTTTACAAACTTTTTTTTCCTCAATAAGGAAAAGATTAAACAAAATGCAAGGGAGCAAATAGAAAAATATTCAATAAAAATGGGTTATGATGGAATACCGGTCAGGCTTTTATCCGGCGGCAATATTCAAAAAGTAATAATCGCACGGGAGCTTTCCGAAAACCCCTTGATACTTGTAGCGCTCTATCCGACAAGAGGGCTTGATGTAGGTTCAGCAGAATATGTCCACCAGGTGATACTTGATTCAAGAGAAAAAGGGATGAGTACTATATTGATATCGGAAGATCTGGATGAACTTCTTAAAATTTCTGACAGGATAGCAGTTATGTTCAGAGGGAAAAACATGGGATATCTGAGTCCCGAATCTGCAACAAAAACAGAAATCGGACTTTTAATGAGTGGGAAAAAATGAAATTTAAAGTTTTAAAAAAGCCTCCCGTTCAAGGCTATAAGTCTTTTTTGACAACACTGTTTTCAGTAATAATCGCACTTTTGATAAGTGGTGCTTTTCTGATGCTGGTAGATGTAAACCCGATTAGTGCATATAAGGATATGCTAATAGAGTCATTAGGCTCATTTTATGGTCTCACTGAAACATTGGTTAAAACTACTCCTCTCATTTTGTGTGGTCTTGGAGTAGCTGTTGCATTCAGGATGCAATTATGGAATATCGGTGCAGAAGGGCAACTTTATATGGGTGCATTTGGAGCATCACTTGTGGCATTGCACTTAAACGTAGAAAGTCATTTTGTTATGATAACATTGATGTTTTTGTCATCGATATTTTTCGGTGGTCTTTGGGCATTGATTCCCGGCGCTCTTAAAGCAATATACAATGTAAATGAAACCATTGTGACTTTATTGATGAACTATATTGCAATATTGTGGGTAGATTTTCTTGTATACGGAGCATGGAAGGACCCCAAGGGGTTCAATTTCCCTCTTTCAGCAGAGTTCTCCTCTGCAGCAAGACTTTCAGAATATTTTGATACAAGACTTCATACAGGTTTTTTCATTGCTCTTGTCTGTGCGCTTATAGTTTATCTTCTTATAGAAAAAACTATCTGGGGTTATGAAATAAAAGTCATAGGGAGCAACTCAAAAGCAGCTGCCTATGCAGGGATTAATATCAAGAAAAATATAATGCTGGTAATGTTTATAAGCGGTGCATTAAGTGCAATAGCCGGTTTTTCTGAGCTTGCAGGTGTACAACACCGCCTGCAACATGCAATTTCTCCGGGCTACGGCTACACTGCAATCATAATTGCCTGGCTTGCCAAAAGAAGTGCTTTAGGTGTGGTGTTAGTTTCCTTTCTTATGGGGGTGCTTTTTGTTGGAGGGGACTCTATGCAAATTTATTATCAATTGCCAGTTGCTATGGTTAGTGTATTTCAGGGGCTAATCCTGTTTTCCCTTATTGTAGCAGAATTCTTTAAGGAGCACAAAATTATAATGGTGAAGCAGCAATGATTTCAATAATTATAGATGCAACAATACGTGCAGGGACATCAATTTTGTATGCCACACTGGGGGAAATAATTATCGAACGCTCCGGTATAATAAATCTTGGAATTGAAGGGTTAATGCTAATTGGAGCTCTTTCAGGTTTTTACACTACCTACACAACAGGAAGCCTTTTTCTTGGAGTCATTTCTGCTGTCTTAATAGCTGGGATTGCGGGTCTGATTCATGGGATTCTGTGTACATATTTTAAAGGTAACCAGATTGTAAGCGGCCTTGCTCTAACTATGTTTGGGATTGGTATTACAGCTGTACTTGGCAAAAAAATGGTTGGGCAAACCATCGAAGGTTTCAAGAGAATCGAAATCCCCTTTTTGTCAAAAATTCCTGTTATTGGCAATTCTATTTTTAACCAGGACATTCTTGTTTATCTTAGTATTGTTCTTGTGTTTGTCATAACTTTTGTTTTGTATAAGACAGTGTGGGGACTAAACTTAAGAACTGTTGGCGAAAACCCTTATGCAGCCGATGTAGCAGGCATCAATGTAACTGCCTATAAGCTATGGGCAACTTTTATAGGTTCAGGCCTTGCAGGACTTGGAGGGGCATATCTTTCTCTTGCATACACCCCTTTGTGGATAGAAAATATGTCAGCAGGAAGAGGCTGGATTGCTGTTGCACTGGTAATATTTGCTTCATGGTCTTGTAAAAGAGCACTTTTTGGCGCTTATTTCTTTGGCGGAATAAGTGCTATACAGCTAAGATTGCAAGCGATGGGGACTACCATTTCAGCTCATATTTTGCAAATGCTTCCATATATATTTACCATTGTTGTTCTGATAATTGCCACTATAAAACTCGAAAAGGGATATTCAAGTCAACCTGAGTCTTTAGGACTTGTATATGACAGAGAGGATAGGAAATAATGACGGCAAGGGAAAAACTTTTTGAATTCATCATTAAACAAGGAAAAATAGATGGTGAAATTATAAATGTTGAGAAATTTCTGAATCATAAAATTTCTTATGAGCTTTATGATTTAATTGCTGAAGATTTTGTCAAACATTTTTCAGATGTCTGTTATGACAAAATTCTAACTGTTGAGTCCAGCGGGATTGTTCTTGCATCCGTTATCTCACTTAGAACACACAAGGATTTTGTTTTTCTTAAAAAGAAAAAGCCCATTACCATGCAAAACTATTACTGTGACAAGAGTTACTCGTTTACAAAACAGTCTGAAACAACTCTGTATCTTTCAAAAGAGGTAATAAACTCCGGTGATAAATTCCTTTTTGTTGATGATTTTTATGCAAAAGGGAATACGTACGCCTCTGCCTGCAAAATTGTAGAAAATGCTGGTTGCTTTATAACCGGTATGGGTGTAATTATAGATAAAAGCAATAGCGATAATATTTATTCCATTTTAAAGCTGAAGGATTTAATGCTGAATGGTTAACTTGCTAAAAACAAAACCAAAATACATAAGTTTAAAGCTTAAAATAAATGTACTTATCTTTGCTATAATGCTTTCCATCTCTTTTATAGTTTCTGCTTATTTGTCTTACAATGCTGAAAAAAAAGCACTAAATCTTGCCAAATCATATATCAAGACAATCCCTTCCATTATAGACAGTTCAATAAATAATTTTATGACAGCGGGGGATAAGCAGGTAGTCAGAAAACTTATTTTAGAACTTTCAAATGTAGAAAATGTTGTAGGAATACATATTTTTAACCCAAAAGGCGATATATCATGCAGCTATTCAAACTTTAAGAGTGAGAAACCTACCAAATATCTCGACCTTGTTTACAAAAACTTTACTCTTGAGGAGAAACTTCAGGGAATCAACACCAAAGATGTCAAAATGCTTTCATATTACAGACCATACCAGAATAAGCCTGAATGCAAAAAGTGTCACTTTGATAGTGGAGACATAATTGGTGTACTCAACATTAATGTAAACACCATGGGGCTGTCAAAAATGCTTCATAATGAAATCAATACTGTTAATATGATAATGCTTATTTCAGTAATTATTGTCAGTTTTGTTTTGTCAATTCTTGTAAATAAATTGGTCATAAACCCTTTGAAACTCCTTGAAACTGGTATGAAAAAGGTAACCGAGAATGACCTTAACAGTAAAGTCAAAATAGATTCTCGTGATGAATTTGAACTTATATCGAAATATTTCAACAATATGGTATCGTCACTTAAGAATGCAAATGAGACCATTGATAATATGCACAAAAATCTGATTCATTCCGACAGGTTAAGTACCATAGGGCAATTAACCGCATCGTTAAGCCATGAAATAAAAAATCCTCTCAACTCTATAATGATTGCCTCTGACCTTCTTGCGATGAAATGTGAAATGGCCAAAAAGGGTAAAAATGTTAATATTGAAGAAACTCTAAAACATATTGATAATATTGTCAACGACACTATCAGGATAAAAAACATTATAGACCAGACACTTAACTTCTCGAGATTAAATACGGACCAGAAGCAGGTAGTATCTGTGAGATCATTTCTGGAAACCATTTCAATATATGTAAAAAGGATTCTTTTTGACTATGAAAAAATCAAATTCAGGCTTGAGACAATGAATCCTGAAGGGGACTGTCTCTTAAATATAAATAAAACAAATATTGAACAAGTATTTATCAATATTTTAAAAAATGCAATGGAGAGTATCCCTGAAGACAGGGCGGGAGAGATTTTATTAAAAGTTTACTGCACGTCAGATCAAGAGTATATAGTCTTCAAAATTATTGACAATGGTTCGGGCATTCCGGATGAGCAGATGGATAAAATTTTCAATGAGTTTTATACTACCAAGAAAAATGGCACAGGTCTCGGGCTTCCTATTGCAAAAGACCTCGTTGAGCAACATAATGGCAAACTTATGATTGAATCAAAAGTAAATGTTGGAACTGAAGTTACCATCATGCTTCCGGTAGTTAAAATATAAAATGGAGTGAAAATGTACGATATTTCATTTGTAATACCCGTTTATAATGAGGAAGGCAACATAAAACCCCTTTACAAAGAGATAAAAAGGGTTGCTGATATAATTGCATCCTCTTATGAAATAATTTTTGTAGATGATTCAAGCAATGACAATAGTCTTCAAGAAATCAAAGAGGTAGCCCTAATAGACAGCAATGTAAAATATATATCTTTTCTTGAAAATAGAGGGCAATCTGCAGCTCTTTACGCGGGGTTTCAAAAAGCTAGCAAATCTGTCATTATAACAATGGATGCAGACATGCAAAATGACCCTGGTGATTTATTGGAAATGATTAAGCTGTATGGAAAATATGACATGGTAAACGGCTGGCGTAAAAACAGAAAGGACACCCTGTCAAAAAAAATAGGAAGTAAGATTGGCAACTTTGTAAGAAATAAAATGACAAAAGAAACAATTCATGATACAGGCTGTGCTTTAAAAATAATGCGGGCTGATATGTTAAAAAAAATTAAAATGTTTAAAGGCCTTCACAGGTTTTTACCGACACTTATGCGACTTGAAGGTGCAAAGGTCATTGAAGTACCTGTAAACCACAGAAAAAGGGAAATCGGGGTATCAAAATATAACAATTTTAACAGGGCCATTGAAGGTTTTTACGACCTTATTGCAGTTAGATGGATGATAAAACGTCATCTTGATATCAAAATAAAGGAAGAAAAATGAATATTACTGAAACAACACTTTTAATAATTGGATTTACCGGGCAATTTTTCTTTTTTATGCGCTTTTTTGTTCAGTGGATTTATTCTGAAAAACATAAAAAAAGTGTCATACCTGTTGCTTTCTGGTATTTTAGCCTGCTCGGGAGCATCTGCTTACTTGTTTACGCATTGCTTCGCAAGGATATAGTGTTTATAGTAGGCCAATCCACAGGATTTATAATCTATACACGAAATTTATACTTCATAAAAAAAGAGAGGCAGAAATTAAATGCATAACAAAAAGATTTACTGGTTTATTGCAATATATTTTGTAATTGCAGCTTTTCCTATAAATTTTATTCCCCTTTTTGAAACTACTGAGGCAAGGTACGCAGAAATTGCATGGGAAATGGTAAAAACCGGAGATTTTGTAGAGCCAAGATTCAATGGTATCAAACATTTCCACAAACCTCCCTTTGTTTACTGGATAAATGCTATTGGTATGAAATTATTTGGAGTTAACGGGTTTGGAGCAAGATTTTTTGAAGTATTGGCTGCCGGATTAATTCTCTTTGTAACCTACAGGTTATCTGAAATTTTACTTAAAAATAAAAACAAATCCGAGGCTTCTGTTTACATCCTTTCATCAAGCATGCTTTTTATTGCTGTTTCAAGAATTGTATCCACAGATATTTACCTTACGCTTTTTACTATTTTGGCTCAGTATGTTCTTTTCAAGCAAATCTATTATAAAAAAGCTACAAGTAACTCTATTTTTTATGGAATATTTTTAGGCCTTGGTTTTTTAACTAAGGGACCAATTATATTTTTATTTACAATTTTACCATTCATTTTATGTAAATTTTTTGACAGTTCTCATAGAAAAGTTTTTAGTTTCAAGGATGTAATTTTATCAACTTCAACCTTTTTAATAATATCTTTGCCCTGGTATATTGCTGTTATTATAAAAAATCCTGAGCTACTGAACTACTTCTTAAAGGTGCAAACCGTTGACAGAGTTGCAACCAATAGATTTCACAGATATCAACCTTTTTATTTCTTTTTTGCAATATTTGCAGGCACTTTTTTTCCTTATATTGTCCCTTTCATAAAGGGTTTGAAAGATAGTTTGAAAGCTTTTAGACAAAAGATTTCGCTTTTTGTATATATAATTGTGCCTTTTATTATATTTACCATCTCCAAAAGCAAACTGGCAACCTATATATTACCTTTTTATCCTCTTGCAAGTATTATTGCGGCCGAATATTTGGATGCAAATATGATAAACTCCAGGCTGTTTAAGTCATTGTCAATAATTTATGCCTGTATATTCCCTTTGGTACTTTTAGTAGCCCCATTTGTATATGTTGACCTTAGAGAATACTATATCCCTATAGCGGCATATCTGATTTTAAGCATTATTTTACTAGTCAATATTATCAAGAAATTCAACCTTTTAAACTTTACAATGTTTATAATTTTCAGCTCCTTCTGCATATACAGTTTGCTTCCTGTCTTGGGCCCAAATATAAAAGGATACAAAAAGATGACCGAACAAATTATCTCACTTGACCCGCAAAAAAAGCATGAAGTCCTTACTTATAAATCATTTATCCCATCCATTTCATTTTACAGGCAGAAAATTACTGTCGCCGCACTTGGCAAAGAGCGTGAAGTACAATTTGAAGACAACAATGAATACAAAAAATATTATATAGATTCCAAAAAAGATTTGGAAAATTTTTTCTTGGACCACAACTCTTTTTTTCTTGTAACAAATGATAAATACATAAACGAAATTGAGTCTTATGGTTATAAATGCACTCTTCATTTCAAACAAAGAAAGGATTCAATGTATTTTTGCGAAAAACAAAATTTATAGTCTGTATTATTTTAAAACACAGTTTATACAATTTATATTAATTATTTTTTATCATAACTCTTTAGTGTGTATTAAAGTATACTAAACTTATCGCATATCTGATTGATAATTATGGTCTTAGGTTTGTATATTGTATACAATCCTGTTGACACTAACAATATTTTATGTTATCCATATATTGGTCAAATTTAACGCTGTTTGTTTGTTAAATAAAATTAGTCGAGGTGTATGATGCCAAGAAAAGATTTAATCACCTATCCAAAGAAAGTTTCCTACAGGAAACACACAGGAATGGTGGCCTGGTTGCTCCACAGAATCTCCGGAGTAATCATAGGCCTTTATCTGATTTTCCATATTTTAGGAAAATCCGGTGTAGCAGAGTGGTTTACATCCCTTACCGCTAACCCTGTAGCAAGAGTTATAGTGCTTCTTGCTTTCACTTTCCACGCATTTAATGGGTTTAGAATCGTCTTAATTGACTTTGCTTCGGGCGCAGAAAAGGATGTTTTTTCAAAACAGTTTATGGTTGTTCTCTTCCTTACTGTTGTAGTGCTGATTATTGGCGCTTTCCCAATATTTTCTTAAAGGAGGGATGTAATGAGACAATTCAAGTTTAACGGTTCAAGTGATAGCGGCGTTTTCGAATGGCTGCTTCAGAGAGTTTCAGGTGTTATTCTGATACTTGTAATTTTTATCCATTTTTTCTCAATGCTTAAGTCCGGCGATTGGGGGCTTAAAAAGATTGTTTTAGGACCTCTTTTTGCTTTTGGAATATTTCATACATTAAACGGTTTTAAGATGATAACTGATGATTATGTGTCCAGCACAATATGGAGAGCAATAATACTTGCTATCTACTGGATAGTAG
This sequence comes from Deferrivibrio sp., assembly GCF_055117995.1. Taxonomy (NCBI): domain Bacteria; kingdom Pseudomonadati; phylum Deferribacterota; class Deferribacteres; order Deferribacterales; family Deferrivibrionaceae; genus Deferrivibrio; species Deferrivibrio sp. The sequence goes on from NZ_JBSQOT010000002.1 coordinate 19,380, forward strand.
GTGTCACTCTAACAGTCCTTGCTCTCGGCGTTGTTTCAAGCTTATAAAAAATTTAGAGAGGTTAAGTTATGTCTGTAAAAATCGAGTATCATAAATTTGATGTTGTAGTTTTTGGAGCAGGTGGAGCCGGTCTCAACGCAGCTCAGGTTGCTTCTCAATATTGCAGCACTGCTGTTATATCTGAAGTATACCCAACACGTAGCCATACTATTTCTGCTCAGGGTGGTATCTCTGCTGCTCTTGGAAACCTTGAAGAAGACCACTGGCACTGGCATATGTTTGATACTGTAAAAGGGAGTGACTATCTTGCCGACCAGGATGCATGTGAGTACATGACAAAGCTCGCACCACAATATATAATTGAGCTGGAACACATTGGTGTACCTTTCAGCAGAACTCCTGAAGGTAAAATTGCTCAAAGGCCTTTTGGTGGGCATACTGCTGAGTTTGGAAAAAGACCAGTCAAAAGAGCATGCTATGCCGCAGACAGAACAGGCCACGTTATGCTTCAAACTCTTTATGAAAAGGCAGTTGCACAAAAAACACAGTTTTTCAGTGAATTTTATGTTCTTGAGCTTCTTGTAAATGATGGTGCAGTAAACGGTTTACTTTGCTGGGATATTCAAAATGGTGGATTCCACATCTTTCATGCAAAAGCTGTTGTTTTTGCAAGCGGTGGTTGTTGTAGAATTTTTAAAACTAACTCCAATGCACATATAAACACCGGTGATGGGCTTGCCGTAGCTATGAGAAAAGGTTTCTCATGGTCTGATGCTGAATTTATACAGTTTCACCCGACCGGTATTTACCTTGCCGGTAACCTTATTACTGAAGGTGTTAGGGGTGAAGGTGGTATCCTTCTTAACGCCAACGGCGAAAGATTTATGGAAAAATATGCACCTACCATTAAAGACCTTGCGCCACGTGATATTGTTTCCCGTTCTATGGTAAAAGAAGTTTTGGCTGGTCGCGGTGTTGGCCCAAAAAAGGATCATGTTCTCTTGAAAATTGATCACATTGGTGCCGAAGCTATTATGGAAAAATTGCCCGGTATTCATGAACTTGCTCTCGTGTTTGCTGGTGTTGACTGTACTAAGGAGCCAATACCTGTAATGCCTACTGCCCACTATCAAAACGGTGGTATTCCAACAAACTATAAAACTCATGTAATCAAAGGATTTGGTTCAAACCCTGAAGAGACTGTTCCTGGCTTTTTTGCTGCCGGTGAGATTGCTTCTGCTTCAGTTCATGGTGCAAACAGACTTGGTACAAACTCACTCCTTGACCTTGTAGTGTTTGGAAGAACAGCTGGCGAAGAAGCAGCAAAATACGCCAATTCTATTTCATTCGTACCTCTGGCAGAAAATGCTGGTCAGGAAGGTGTTGAGTTGTTGCAAAAGTTTTTAAACAGCAACGGTGAAAATACCTTTGGTCCGGTATATGAAGAGCTTAGGACAGTTATGGAAACAAATGTTGGTGTTTTCAGGACGGAAGAGTTAATGACTGAAGCAAAAGAGAAACTTCAGGTGATTAAAACAAAAATGGATAACTTCAGGGTTAATGATAAGTCTTCCATATACAACCTTGAATTAATTGAGGCCCTTGAATTAAATAATATGATCTTGGTTTCTCAGGCTCTTACTGAATGTGCACTGCTCAGGAAAGAGTCAAGAGGCGGCCATGCAAGAGAGGATTATCCTGAAAGGGATGATGCTAACTTCCTTAAACACAGTGAGGTTACTCTCGATAAGGATGGCAACATTGTTGTCGGTTACAGACCTGTAAGAATGAAGCCTCTTACGGTAGAACCTTTCCCTGTAAAACCAAGGGTATATTAATTAGGAGGACAAAATGAGCAAATTCGTTACTTTTGAAATATTCAGATATGACCCTGAAAAAGATAAAGAGCCTTACTACCAGACATATAAAGTTGAGATTAGAAGGCCTGGCATGCTCATGCTCGAGGGTCTCAACCAGATAAAATGGGAGCAGGATACTACACTTGCGTTTAGACGCTCCTGCCGCGAAGGTGTTTGCGGCTCTGATGGTATTAATGTTAACGGTGTCAATATGTTATCATGTATGACAAAAATTGAGGATTTAGGATCTGATCATCTTGTTATTCAGCCGCTCCCTGGCATGCCTGTAATGAGAGATCTTGTTACGGATGTGGATGATTTTTTTGAAAAGTTTATCACAGTTAAACCTTATCTAATCAGAAAATCTCCTGCTCCTGACAAGGAATTTTATCAGTCCCCTGAAGATAGGAAAAAACTCGACGGACTTTATGAATGTATACTTTGTGGCTGCTGCTCTTCTTCTTGTCCGTCATACTGGGCTGACAAAAAGTACCTTGGGCCTAATGCTTTCTTAAGAGCTTACAGATATTTAATTGACTCAAGGGATGAAGGTGCTGAGGAAAGATTACCTATATTAAATGATAAAAACGGTGTTTGGCGTTGTCACACAATTTATAACTGTGTTGAAGCTTGCCCAAAAGAACTTAACCCGACAAAAGCAATTGTTGGCATACGTCAGATGCTACTTGAAAGACAATATTAAAAAAGCCCGCTTACGCGGGCTTTTTTACTCCTTTATTATTTTTTTCTTCGCATTCTCTCTTACATTTTTAGAAAACTCTTCCATGTCCTTTAAAAATTTATATTCATATTTATCCTTATAGTCTTCAGCAGTTTTGTTCCCCATGATTACATCAAATAAATCATTATCAAAGATTTCCTTAAGAAATACATTAAGTCTTTTTATATCATCCAAATTGTACTTCTTTATGACAACTTCTTCTAAAAAGTCCTTGAGGAAATACTCATTTTCAAGCATTGCTCTTCTTGCACACTGAAATACACATTTTTTGAATTCAGGATTGTTTCTGATATCTTCCATCAGGCCTCCAAAATAAAAAAGTCCGCTTTTAAAGCGGACATTCATAACTACTTCATATTTTTTACCAGGTCTACTCCTGCTTTAAGAGCCTTTTTATTAAGCTCCTCAGTACCTTTTGGCACTTTACTTAACACACCTTTCTCAAGCTTATCATAGTCAAGCAGTTTGGTAATTTCATTTACAACACCGAGTGTAACAATATTAGCAACCATTGATTTACCTATATCCTCAGCAGCAGTCTTGATAATAGGGAGCGCATACAGTTTAAAGTTCCCTTTAGGTAAATCTTTAACCATCATACTGTCCACTATTACAACACTTCCCTCTTTTGCATCCTCTATAAATTTATCACATGCTTCCTGAGTAAGTGCAACAAGTACGTCTGACTTTATAACCTTAACGTAGTTTATCTCTTCATCACTTATTACTACTTCACCTCTTGCAGCTCCACCTCTTGCCTCAGGGCCATATGATTTAGTTTGTACGGCGTTTTTACCTGCATACACTGCTGCATAACCCAAAATTGCAGCAGCAGTAATCGTACCTTGACCACCAGAACCACCTAATCTTATATCTACTCTTGCCATTGTTTACTCCTATTTTTTTAATCCAACTGTAGCATCATAAGTTTCAAGATATTCAGGCTTTTCCTCTTTATGAAGAACCCCTATTGTAAACTTGCCAGCGAGTTCTTCAGGACTCATATTTTTAGCCTTTTCCACATTTACAGCACTATCTTTCATCCAAAGAAGCATTGATGTAGGAGTTTTAAACTTATTCTTCCTTCCAAATCCTGTAGGACAAGCATTGATAATTTCAACTACACTGAGACCCTTATGTTCAAGAGCCTCTTTTATCATCTTTTCACAGTGTGTTGCATGATAAGCAGTAGTTCTTGCAACAAAGCTTGCGCCTGCACCAATTGCAAGACTGGTAATATCAAAGTTATTTTCGGTCATTCCATATGGTGCAGTTGTTGCCCATGCACCTTTTGGTGTAGTTGGAGAGTATTGCGCACCGGTCATGCCATAAATATTATTGTTGAAAACAAAGACAGTTATGTCAATGTTTCTTCTACAGGCATGGATAAAGTGGTTACCACCGATTGCGGTCATATCACCATCACCGCCAAGTGCAATAACTTTCAGCTTTGGATTTGCAACTTTCACACCGGTGGCAAATGCAATTGACCTTCCATGTGTTGTATGAAGGGTGTTGAAATCCACATAACCAGGAAGCCTGCTACAACAACCAATACCTGAAGTAACTACAACATCATTCTTATCATAATTAAGGGAGTCAATAGCCCTTATCATTGATTTCAAAACTATACCGTATGTGCAGCCGGCACACCATATGTGTGGCAACTTACCGGGTCTTAAATATTTAGCGTAATCGTAAGCCATTTATACAAACCTCCTGATTTTTTCAACTATTTCCCCAGGAAGGATAGGATCAAGCATTAAGCTGAAGAGTCCCTCTACCTGACAACGACCTTTTGCTACTCTTTGAACCTCAAGTGTCATCTGACCAAGGTTCATTTCCGGAACAACTATCCCTTTAACATTGCCTTTATTCAAGATATTATCAATGTGCTTGTCAGGGAATGGCCAGATTGTAAGTGGCCTTAATAAACCTGCTTTTATCCCCTGATTTCTTGCTTCAATAACAGCATGTTTTGCAGACCTTGCAGAAACACCTATGGCAAAAACAAGTACTTCAGCATCATCTGTCATAAATTCTTCTACTTTCATAATATCATCGTAGTTTTTGTTTATTCTCTCAATGAGTCTGACAGTATTTTTTGTGTGAAGTACAGGGTCATTTGTTGGAAAACCGTCTGAATTATGGTGAAGACCAGTAACGTGATATCTATAACCTGAGCCAAATGCTGCCAATGGCACAAATTCCTTATCCATATCAAATGGCAGGTATTCTTCAGGTTTGCAATCAGGTTTTGGTCTTTCAATAACCTCAAGCTCACCTGGCTCTGGAATTTCAAGTTGTTCCATCATTTGACCTATAATAGCATCTGTTAAAACATATACTGGACAACGATATTTTTCAGCAAGGTTAAATGCTCTTACTGTTTCATTAAATTGTTCCTGAACTGATGCCGGGGTAACAGCAATCACCGGATGATCTCCATGTGTCCCCCATTTAGCTTGCATGATATCAGACTGGCTTGGACCAGTAGGCATACCAGTTGAAGGACCTCCTCTCATAACATCAACAATAACAACTGGAATTTCGCAAAGCATTGCATAACCAATATTTTCCTGCTTCAAAGAAAGCCCAGGTCCACTTGTTGCAGTTAAACTCTTGACACCGGCAAGAGATGCACCAATTACTGATGCCATTGCTGCAATTTCATCTTCCATCTGGATAAATCTACCACCTACCTTTGGCAATCTTTCAGCCATTCTTTCTGCAACCTCTGTTGAAGGTGTGATTGGATAACCGCCGTAGAACTTACAGCCTGCATAAAGTGCGCCTTCTGCCACTGCATGGTTACCCATCATAAATTCTAATTTTTTAGCCACGTGTATCCCCCTTAATCTTACTCTTTCTCTTTCTTATAAACAACAATTGCAAAATCTGGACATCTAAGTTCACACTGCATACACGCAATGCATTTTTCAAGGTCTTTTACTGCAACCTTGAAATCCACCATTTCAAGTGCATTTGTTGGGCATAGCTCAACACATATTTCGCAACCTTTGCACCACTTTTTATTGATTTCAATTCTCTCTGCTTTTGCCATTTACTACTCCCTATTATTTAAGAATTTTAGCAACAGTCTCCCCTATATCAGCAGGGCTAACCACGACATGAACACCTGCCGCTGAGAGAGCATCCATTTTTTCTTTCGCTGTACCTTTGCCGCCTGAAATAATTGCACCTGCGTGCCCCATTCTCTTACCCTTTGGAGCAGTCTGCCCAGCAATAAATGCAACTACCGGCTTTGTTATATTTTCTTTTATAAATTCTGCTGCCTCTATCTCCAATGTACCACCAATTTCACCAATCATCACAATAAGTTTAGTTTCTGGGTCTTTTTCAAAAAGAGGAAGCAAATCTTTATAACTTAAACCTATTATAGGGTCACCACCAATCCCAACCGCAGTGCTTACACCATAGCCTGCTTTTACAACCTGGTTACTTGCTTCATAAGTTAACGTGCCTGATTTGGATATAAGCCCAACTGGCCCTTTTTTGAAAATAAAGCCTGGCATAATGCCAATCTTGCACTCTTCTGATGTAATAATTCCTGGACAGTTAGGTCCAATCATCTTCATACCTTTTTTTACAGCATAAGCCTTAGCATACATCATATCTTTAACAGGTGTGCCTTCAGTAATGGTAACTGCCAATTCAATACCCGCATCGGCCGCTTCCATCACCGCATCAGCAACAAAAGCAGGTGGAACAAAAATCAAGCTTACGGTTGCCCCGGTTGCTTTAACAGCTTCTTCCACTGTATTGAAAACCGGCTTATCAAGATGAGTCTGGCCCCCTTTTCCTGGAGTTACTCCACCAACTATTTGTGTTCCGTATGCCATACATTGCTCAGCATGGAATGTACCTTCTTTTCCGGTAAAACCCTGTACAATTACTTTTGTATTTTTATTAACCAATATACTCATTTTTTACCCCCTGTTTGCAGCTTCAACGACCTTTTTGGCGCCGTCTTTAAGATCTTTGGCTGAAATAATATTTTTTATACCAGAATTATTAAGAATTTCTGCAGCTTCTTCCGCATTTGTTCCATCCAGTCTAACAACAACAGGCACTTCCACCTTTGTAAGCTTGGTAGCCTCAAGGATTCCGTTTGCAACCCTATCACATCTTACTATACCACCAAATATATTTACAAAAATGGCTTTTACATTAGGATCACGAAGGATAATTTCGAAACCTTTGGCAACAGTTTCGGCACTTGCACCACCACCTACATCAAGGAAGTTGGCAGGCTGTCCGCCCTCATGCTTAATGATATCCATTGTTGCCATTGCAAGGCCTGCGCCATTAACCATACAACCAACATTTCCGTCAAGCTTGATATAACTGAGTCCATATTTACCTGCTTCAATTTCAGTTGGTTCTTCCTCAGTCAAATCGCGCATTGCCAGAATTTCTGGTTGTCTGTAAAGGGCATTATCGTCAAAACCCATTTTTGCATCAAGTGCAAGAAATTTTTTGTCCTTTGTGCGAATTAATGGGTTTATTTCGATAAGGTTTGCATCGTAATCCATATACACATGATAAACTGCCTGTGCAAAGCTGATAAACTTATTTACCTGCTCTTTTGGAAGACCAAGTCCAAATGCAAGTTTTCTGCCATGAAATCCCTGAAATCCGATTGCAGGATCTATTTCAACCTTAATAATCTTTTCGGGGGTTTTTGCAGCCACTTCTTCTATTTCCATTCCGCCTTCAGTAGATGCCATCATAACCGGTTTTTCAGAAGCCCTATCTAATACCATCCCAAGATAAAACTCTTTTTCAATTTCAGCACCCTCTTCAATATAAATTCTGTGAACCCTTTTCCCTTCCGGTCCGGTCTGATGAGTAACCAGTGTTTTACCTAAAAGTTCTTTTGCATACATTCCAACTTCTTCAGTTGACCTTGCAAGCTTGACACCACCGGCCTTACCTCTACCACCAGCATGTATCTGAGCTTTTACAACCCAGACATCCAGATCGCCGCCAAGTTGCTGAGCAGCCTTAACTGCATTTTCAGGTTTGAATGCTACAAACCCTTTGGGAGTTGGAACCCCGTACTTACGAAAAATTTCTTTTGCCTGATGCTCATGAATGTTCATAACTCACCTTCCTATTATGATTGTTGTTTCGAATACCAATTCAAATTTTGCTTTTAATACCATATTTTCACTCTTTCAACCATAATTTTAAGGTGAGCTATTTTTAAAACGGGGTGTCACTACACCCCGTTAACCCATTATTAATTTTTAAAGAAATCCTAACCTTTTCATGTCCTCAACAAGATTCTTAACTGCATTTACAGAGTTATCAAACATTGCCTGCTCTTCGTCGTTGAGGTCAAGTTCGATAACCTTTTCAACACCGTTGCCGCCAAGAATGACAGGAACACCAACATAAAAATCTTTAACGCCATATTCGCCGTCAAGATAAGCACATACCGGAAGAACTCTCTTCTGATCCTTCAGTATTGCTTCAGCCATCTGAATTGCAGAAGATGCTGGAGAATAAAAAGCTGAGCCTGTTTTGAGAAGCTTAACAACTTCACCACCAGCCTGCTTGGTCCTTTCAACCATTGCAGTCATTACTTCTTTTGCTTTTGCTTTGTCATTATATTTCTTTTCAAGAAGCTCCATAACAGGACAACCATTAACATTGGCATAGCGAACAAGTGGAACCATAGTGTCTCCATGGCCACCAAGTACAAGTGCATTAACATCTTTAACAGACACACCAAGCTCCCAAGATATAAATGTTGCAAATCTTGATGAGTCCAAAACGCCAGCCTGCCCCATTACCCTGTTTGCAGGAAATCCTGTGACTTGTTTCATAAGTGTTACCATCGCATCAAGCGGGTTAGAAATAACAATTACATATGAGTCCGGCGCATACTGCTTGATCCCTTCAGCAACCGATTTGATTATTTTAGCATTTGTAGTAAGAAGATCATCCCTGCTCATACCAGGTTTTCTTGGCAATCCGGCAGTCACAATAACAATATCTGCGCCTTCAATGTCCTTGTATTCGTTTGTCCCCTTCAAGCAAACATCAAATCCATCTACCCTTGATGCTTCGGCAATATCAAGAGTTTTACCCTGAGGCATATCCTCAACGATATCAAACATTACAACATCACCAAGCTCTCTCAGAGCTGAAAGCTGAGCCAAAACTCCACCAATCTGTCCACCACCTATCAAAGCTATTTTAGGTCTTTTAAAAGCCATATTAGCCCCCTTTTATATTTTTTTACCTGCGAAATACAGGTTGTGTTCCCAAATTTCAAATAGAGGGGCAACCCCCTCTACATTACATATTGTCAATAATTTCATTGTAAATACTACTTGGCCTCATTGCTGCTTCTGCTTTTGCAGGATCTGGTCTGTAGTACCCACAAATGTCAACCGGCTTGCCCTGACACTTAATCAGGTCTTCATCAATTTTTGCAGCATTTTCAGTCAATGCTTTTGCAACCTTTTCAAATTTTGCCTTCAACTCTGCGTCATAATTTTGAGCTGCCAGAGCCTGTGCCCAATACAGCGAAAGATAGAAACTGCTTCCTCTGTTGTCAATTTCCATTACCTTTCTTGAAGGCAGTTTCTGATTCTCAAGATACATCCCAATTGCCTCGTCAAGAGTTTTTGCAAGAACTTCTGCCTTTTTATTATTATAGTTTCTTGCAACAAGTTCCAACGATGGCACTAACGCACAATACTCGCCAAGTGAATCCCAGCGCAAATGACCTTCTTTTAAAAATTGCTGGACATGCTTTGGTGCTGAACCACCTGCACCAGTCTCAAAAAGACCTCCACCTGCAAGAAGCGGAACAATGGATAACATTCTTGCAGAAGTGCCAAGCTCTAAAATCGGAAACAGGTCTGTAAGGTAGTCTCTCAGAACATTACCTGTGGCTGATATTGTATTAAGTCCCTTTCTAATTCTTTCAAGAGAAAATCTCATAGCCTCCACAGGAGCCATAATATGCCACTCAATCCCATTAGTATCAAATTCAGGTAAATATTTTTCAATTTTCTTAATTATCTCGGCATCATGCGCTCTGTTTTTGTCAAGCCAGAAAACTACAGGTTCACCGGACTCTTTTGCCCTTCTAAAGGCAAGGCCAATCCAGTCCTTAATTGCAACGTCCTTGGTCTGACAGGAACGATAAATATCACCTTTCTCAACATCCTGTTCCATCAAAATAGAGCCATCCTCTGCAACAACCTGAAACTTACCCTTTGCCTCTGCTATAAAGGTTTTATCATGAGAGCCATACTCTTCTGCTTTCTGAGCCATCAATCCGACATTTGAAACACTACCCATAGTTGCCGGATCAAATTGGCCATTTTTCTTGCAGTCCTCTATTATTTCACTGTACATTGTTGCGTAACATCTGTCAGGAATCATGGCAATCGTGTCTTGCAACTCATCATTTTTATTCCACATTTTGCCGCCATCTCTTACAACAACAGGCATTGAGGCATCCACAATTACATCATTTGGTACGTGTAAGTTAGTGATATTGTTCCTTGAATCAACCATTGCAAGCGCTGGACCCTTCTCATAGCATTTATCTATGTCAGCAAGAATCTCCTCTTTCTTATCTGCTGGCAATTTTTCAAGTTTAGCCAATATATCCCCAAGGCCGTAATTTGGATTTGCACCAATCTGCTTCAATGTTTCACCATGTTTTTCAAATACATCTTTAAAATACACAGACACTGCATGACCAAACATTACAGGGTCTGATACCTTCATCATGGTAGCTTTAAGGTGTAGTGAAAGAAGCACATTTTTGTCTTTTGCCTCTTTGGCAGTCTTTTCGTAAAAATCCCTCAATTTTGCAACATGCATTACAGAGCTGTCAAACACCTCGCCTGCAAGAAGTTTGACCTCTTTTTTTACCTGAACATTCCCTTTTTCATCAACAAATTGTATTTTAACAGTCTGAGCTTTATCCGTAGTTATAGATTTTTCAGACCCGTAAAAATCACCTTCTTCCATATGGGCAACTCTGCATTTTGAGTCCTTTGGCCACTCTTTCATCATTTTATGAGGATTTTTTTGAGCAAATTTCTTTACAGATTTTGCTGCCCTTCTATCAGAATTACCTTCACGAAGGACAGGATTAACAGCTGAGCCCAAAATCTTTGAGTATCTCTCCTGAATCTTTTTCTCCTCCTCAGTTTTAGGCTCTTCAGGATAATCAGGAACATTATATCCTTTCTCCTGAAGCTCTTTAATAGCTGCTTGCAGTTGTGGTACAGATGCACTGATATTAGGAAGCTTAATAATATTTGCCTCAGGCTTTTTCACAAGTTCGCCCAGCTCAGCCAAATAGTCCGGTATCCTTTGCTCCTCTTTTAAATAATCAGGAAAAGCCGCAATGATTCTTCCTGAAAGCGAAATATCCTTCAGCTCAACTTCAATACCTGCTTCCTTTGCAAACTTTTTAACCACAGGATAAAAAGCATAGGTAGCAAGAGCAGGTGCCTCATCAATTTCTGTCCATATTATTTTTGGAGTTCCCATAGCCATAAACATCTCCTTCTCACTTTTTTATTTGTAAATCTATAACAGTATTTCAATTTGGAACACACACAATTTACACTGTATACAGTATACAGATATAAACCATATCCCTTTAATTGTCAAGAAATATTGAATAATTTAATAGTGAGGTTTAACATGCCAGTATAACGAGTTTTTTCAAGAAACAGTGTATTAAAAAAATCTATACCACACATAAACCAATGTTTTACAAAATTGGGGAGCACATTTCGTGCTCCCCAAAAGCTGTTATGAATACTGAAGAACTACCTTTTCCATTTTATCAAATTCAAGATACCTGTAAATCTCGCCTTTTTTCGGAGTAATTTTTTCATTAAATATTTTAAAGTACTCATCAACTGTAGGGAGTTTTCCAAGGAGTGCGGCAATAGCTGCAAGTTCAGCTGAACCTAAAAATACCTGCGCCCCATCGCCAATCCTGTTATCAAAATTTCTTGTTGACGTTGAAATTACGGTTGAATTTGATCTTACCCTTGCCTGATTACCCATACAGAGTGAACACCCGGGAATCTCCATCCTTGCCCCTATTGTTGAGTAGATAGAGTAATAACCTTCACTCATCAATTGAGCCTGATCCATTTTGGTAGGAGGTGTCAACCAGATTCTGACAGGCGCTTCTTTACTGCCTTCCCAAATTTTGCCTGCTGCCCTGAAGTGCCCTATATTGGTCATACATGAACCTATAAACATTTCATCTATCTTTGTGCCTGCGACTTCAGATAACAGCTTAACATCGTCTGGATCATTTGGACATGCAAGAATAGGTTCTTTTATATCAGCAAGGTCTATTTCTATTACAGCAGCATATTCAGCATTTTCATCCCTTGAAAGAAGTTCAGGTTTCTCAAGCCACTTTTCACAATTTTCAATCCTTCTTTTCAATGTATCAGCATATTGATAACCATCTTCGATCATTTGCTTCATCAATGCAATATTGCTTCTCAGAAAGTTTGCAACAGTTTCTTCAGAAAGCTTAATTGTGGCTGCAGCAGCAGACCTTTCAGCAGAAGCATCTGTCAATTCAAAAGCCTGTTCAACAGTCAGGTTAGGCAACCCTTCCATTTCTAATATACGACCATTGAAAACATTCTTTTTACCTTTTTTCTCAACGGTTAAAAGTCCCTGCTTAATAGCATAATACGGAATTGCATTTACTACATCCCTTAGCGTTATCCCCGGATTTAAATCCCCCTTAAACTTGACAAGTACCGATTCAGGCATATCAAGAGGCATAAATCCCAATGCACCTGCAAAAGCTACAAGACCTGAGCCTGCGGGAAAAGATATACCTATTGGGAATCTTGTGTGTGAATCGCCACCGGTACCAACTGTATCAGGAAGCAGCAATCTATTAAGCCATGAATGAATTACCCCATCACCAGGTTTAAGAGCCACCCCTTCCCTTTCAACTACAAATTGAGGTAACGTTTTATGCATTTTAACATCAGCTGGCTTTGGATAAGCTGCAGTATGACAGAATGACTGCATAAAAAGATCAGCCTGAAATTTCAAACAGGCAAGCTCCTTCAGTTCATCTGCAGTCATCGGACCTGTAGTATCCTGAGAGCCAACAGTTGTCATCACTGGCTCACAAGATGTACCTGGTAGTACACCCTCAAGGCCGCAAGCTTTTCCAACAATTTTTTGTGCAAGGGTATATCCTTGATTTGGCTTTGGTTTTGGATTTTCTGCCCTTATAAATATATCGGACTCAGGAAGCCCAAGAAATTTTCTCGCTTTGGCAGTAAGTGCCCTACCGATAATAAGATTTAATCTTCCACCGACTCTGAACTCATCTCTTAATGTAGGTGGTTTGATTTCAAATGTTGAAACCACTTCACCTTTTTCATTTCTTATTTCACCTTTTTTGGTGTCTATGGTTATGATATCACCTGTATTAAGTTTTGTAACATCACACATTATGGGAAGACCACCGGAATCCTGAGTAGTATTAAAGAAGATAGGAGCGATAAGACCGCCCAAAATAACCCCGCCTCTCCTTTTATTAGGAACATAAGGGATATCATCACCAATGTGCCACATTACTGAGTTACAAGCTGATTTTCTGGAAGACCCAGTACCTACAACATCGCCTACAAAAGCAACTTTTAACCCTTGCTTTCTAAACTCCGCTATTTTTTCATTTCCACCAGGAAATCTTGTTTCTCCCATTGCCAGAGCATGAAGAGGGATATCAGGCCTGCTCCAAGCATGTTTGGCAGGTGAAAAGTCGTCTGTATTTATCTCTCCGTCAACCTTATAAACAACCACCTTAATCTCATCTGCCAGAGGTTCTTTAGAGGTAAACCACTCGGCATTGGCCCATGACTGTATAACTTCTTTTGCAAACTTATTAGACTTTGAAAGTTCAGCCACTTTATCAAAAGAATCATATACCAGTATAGTATTTTTCAATCCTTTTGCTGACTCTTCTGCGAGCTCATTATCGCTTAAAAACTCCACCAGATACTGGACATTATATCCACCAAGCATTGTACCCAACATAAAAACAGCATCTTTTTTTGACACGACAGGGGATTTCACTTCACCCTTTGCCACCTTGTGAAGCCACTCAGCTTTAACCTTTGCTGAAGGGTCAACACCAGGCGCAACTCTGTCCCTTAAAAGTTCAAGATAAAATTCCTCTTTCCCGGGTTCTGGATTTTCAAGCTTCTTGCACACAAACTCAGTCATCTCAGGGCTTAATGGAAGAGGGGGTATATTCATCTTTTTTCTTTCTTCAACATGTTCCAAATATTTTTCCAACATAACCATACCTCACAAAAGTATTTTGTATTCTGTATACAATTTTATTTTCCATTTGTCAAAAATTTTTTAAAACATCTTTTTGAATAAAAACTTAGGGGAGAAAGATTCGATTCAAAATGATAAAAATATCTAATACGCATTATTACATTTAACAATATTACCATTATTATCAATAAGTAAAGCAAATATTTACTCGACAAAATGATTTTTTTGAAATAAAATGATGTTAAATTTGCAGCAAAATAATTCTAAACGGAGGTAACTTATGGCAACACCAGATTTTTTTTATCAGGAACCTTTTCCTTTAGGAAAAGAAAAAACTAAATACAGACTCCTTTCAAAAGATGGAATTTCCGTTAAAGAATTTAACGGACAACAAATGCTTGTTATCGAACCTGAAATGCTCACCTTTTTAGCCAATCAGGCTATGAGGGATGTTTCATTTCTGCTGAGGGCAGAGCACAATGAAATGGTAGCAAAAATATTATCTGACCCTGAGGCTTCTGAAAATGACAAGACAGTTGCGCTTGCATTTCTGAAAAATGCTGAAATATCTGCCAAGTTTGAACTTCCTTTTTGTCAGGACACAGGTACAGCCACTATCGTTGCCAAAAAGGGGCAAAATGTCTTTACAGGTGCAAATGACGCCGAGTATTTAAGCAAAGGTGTTTATAAAACCTATACCGAAGAAAACCTCAGATACTCTCAGACTGTTGCCCTTGATATGTACAAAGAAAAAAACACGGGTACCAACCTACCTGCACAGATTGATATTTACGCAACCGAAGGGGATGAATATAAATTCCTGTTTGTGGCTAAAGGTGGTGGAAGTGCCAACAAAACATACCTTTTCCAGGAAACCAAAGCACTACTTAACCCTGAGAAACTTGAAAAATTTCTTATAGAAAAGATGAAAACAATTGGTACTGCAGCCTGCCCGCCTTATCACCTTGCATTTGTTATAGGCGGAACAAGTGCTGAAGCAAACCTGAAGACTGTCAAACTTGCTTCAACCAAATATCTTGATGAACTTCCTACCACCGGGAATGAACACGGAAGAGCATTCAGAGATCTTGAACTTGAAGAAAAACTTTTAAAAGCAGCCCAGGAACTTGGCCTTGGCGCTCAATTTGGTGGGAAATACTTCTGCCATGATGTGAGAGTAATCAGACTCCCAAGACATGGAGCGTCATGTCCTGTTGGAATGGGGGTATCTTGCTCAGCAGATAGAAATGTAAAGGCAAAAATCAACAAAGACGGTATCTGGCTTGAAGAGCTTGACAGAAATCCGGGAAGACTCATACCTGACGAATACAGGACAAAAGAGGAAGCAGGTATTCCAATCGATCTTAATAGACCAATGAGCGAAGTTTTGGCAGATTTGAGCAAATATCCTGTAGGGACTGCGCTGAGACTAAACGGTACTCTTATAGTTGGAAGAGATATAGCACACGCAAAATTTAAAGAAATTATTGACAGTGGCAAAGAAGTACCTGAATACCTTAAAAAACATCCGATATACTATGCCGGTCCAGCCAAAACTCCTAAAGGAAAACCTTCAGGTTCATTTGGTCCTACAACCGCTGGTAGGATGGACTCCTACGTTGATCTTCTTCAATCCCACGGTGCGTCAATGATTATGATTGCCAAGGGGAATAGAAGTCAGCAGGTAACAGATGCATGTAAAAAATATGGCGGTTTTTACCTTGGAAGTATCGGAGGTCCAGCGGCACTTCTTGCAGAAAAAAATATCAAAAAAGTTGAATGCATAGATTTTCCTGAGCTTGGAATGGAAGCAGTATGGAAGATTAAAGTAGAAAATTTTCCTGCCTTTATACTTGTGGATGACAAAGGGAATGATTTCTTTGCAAAGTTTAAATAAACAACAAAAAAAGGCGGCCGATTGGCCGCCTTTTTTATAGTAATTTTCAATAATTATTTTAAAACAGAACCTTTAAGACTTATAGCATAATCTTCGTCAACAAAAGGGTGCATATCCGGAAAGTTTTTAAAAAGCCACCCGTCAAAAACAAGTTCTTGAGCCTTATAAATTTTAACTTTTGCAGCAGGATTGTTTTCATCTGCAGACTTTGAAGTCATAAAACTATTTGCATCCATTACAAAATCAGGGAGGTAATACTCAACCTCAATAGTAAGATTTGTCCCAACAGCCTGAGCCTTCTGACCTATCAACACTTCAGTTTCAAAGTCTTTATTGGATTTTTTATCACTAACAGCGATAATAACACTTTTAAATTTCTTTACAACTTCCTCAGGTACACTGATTCTTTTTTCCTGAGGTACTTTTTGACTACTTTCCTGAGATGAAACGGCAGGCTTTTCAGACTGTTGCGTCTGAATTGGCTGCCCATTGGTAGCACTATTTTCTGTATTTTCATCTTTCACAGTATTCTGAGAACAAGCAAACAAAAACATTCCTAAAACCACTACAATCAACTTTTTCATTCATTCCTCCATATTCCATCTCTAAGACATCTGTATATCTTGAAGTATATAAAAGTGTATAAAATGAAATACACCTAAAATCAAGCATTTTTTATATCTCTTTAAAAAAATATCACAATTTACAAAATATGCTCAAAGCCCCACTTAGATATATCAATAAACATATTTCTTCTTTTCAAAAATACACCACTTCCTTCAGCTACAACACCAATTTCACGAATCCTATCTTTAAATTGATAAGTCAAATGGCTGAAATTTTCCTTCATTTCACTATTTACAGTAAACATTAAAGCAAACTCCTCTCCGGAAGAGATGGCATATTTAATTTTGTCGGATAAATCAAAGTCATTGAATATTGTAGTATCAAGCATATCCTCATGAATAATTATCTTAACCCGACTCATTTCTGCCACATGCAAAGCATCTCTCCCCAAACCATCACTTATATCTATGCAACTTGTAACCATTCCTGAATTTCCAAGTAACCTGCCCAACTCAATCTCCGGCTCATTATTATAATGTAGATATGGGTTTATGTCCCACTCTCTTACTCCAAGCTCCTTCTCAAGGGATAACTTTGACAAACCAACAGACCTTGACAAATAAACCAAATCACCCGGTTTTGCCCCGCTTCTTTTCAGGACATCTTTATAAGACTTACCAATTACTGTTAATGATAAAAATAGACCTGATAAGCTGCTGGTAGTATCTCCGCCTATCAGGCAAATGTTATATTTTTCTGTCATTTCGTTAATTGAAGAAATAAGTTCATCCATATAAGGATAACCAGAGGGGATTGAAATACCAAGCAAACAATATTCAGGATAGCCACCCATTGCACATATATCGCTGATATTTGACACAAAAAGTTTTTTTATAACAAACTTAATCGGGGTAGATGGTAAAAAATGAACATTTTCAACCAGCAAGTCCTTTGCAATCAATAAACCTTCTGCATATGCTGCATCATCACCTATTGATAAAATATCCTTTTCAGGTTTTTTCTTGAGCTTGTTTATAAATTCAAACTCATCCATACAAAATATCCAGAAATCTTTTAACGGTTTCCCCCGGATTTTCCGCAGAGCAGATTGCACTTGATACAGCCACACCAGAAAGATTCGTACCTTTAAAAAACTTTACGTTTTCAAGATTAATGCCCCCAATTGCAACACCGGGCAAATCGGTTTCACTTTGTAGAGAAATAACCCCACCAGGGCCTATGACATTTCTTAAGTCGTTTTTAGTGCCGGTATAAAATGCCGGGCCAATACCTATATAATCGGCACCGGCATCCTCAGCAACCTTAACATCCTCATAATTGTTGCAGGAGTAACCTACAATTATATCAGGAAAACTCAATTTCACAACTTTAGCAGGAATATCTTTTACCCCCAGGTGGACACACCCTGCACCAACTGATAATGCAAGATCAAGTCTATCATTCACCACAAACATAGCGTCATAATATTTCAATACTTTTAAAATCTCTTGAGCGATATAGTATCTTTCATTAGCAGTTTTGTTTTTATCCCTCAGCTGTATTGCAGTAACTCCCGCAGCTAAAACTTCCTCAAGAAAATTTTCAAGTGGAAGTTTTAACATCTCTGTCTCAAGAACAAGATAAAGTTTCAGGTATTTTTTTATTTCCTGTCTATATTTACTGCACATAATTTTCCGCACATTGTACAGGAATTTACATCGCTATTTTTCTGAAATTTTTGCCTTGCTCTTACCGGGTCAATTGCAAGAGAAAACATCCCTTCCCAGTCAAGGTTTTTTCTGTAAATACTCATCTGTATATCCCTTTCCATTGCTCCGGGATACCCTTTTGCAATATCAGCAATATGGGCTGCAATCTTTGACGCTATAACCCCTTCCCTGACATCTTCCATATCGGGCAAACACAAATGCTCAGCAGGTGTAACATAGCATAGAAAGTCTGCACCGGCAGCACCAGCTATCGCTCCTCCTATTGCACTCGTGATATGGTCATAGCCAGGAGCTATATCTGTTGGCAGTGGACCTAAAATATAAAAAGGCGCCTCATCACAAAGCCTTTTTTGAATAATCATATTGGCTTGAATCTGGTTAAGCGGCACATGACCTGGTCCTTCAATCATTGCCTGAACATTTTTCTCTTTTGCCCTTGCTGCAAGCTCACCCAAAATTATAAGCTCGTCAATCTGACCTCTATCGGTCGCATCGGCTATTGCCCCCGGCCTGAAACCATCACCAAGGCTTAAAGTAACATCATATTTATATGCTATATCAAGCAAATCATCATAATATTCAAAAAGGGGATTTTCTTTTCCATTCTTTCTTATCCAGTCAGCTAAAATCGAACCACCACGGCTTACAATACCACATATCCTGTTTGACCTGTCCATTCTTGCAACCGACTCCTTTGTAACACCGCAATGTACAGTTATATAATCAATCCCCTGCCTGCACTGTTCTTCAATAGATTTTAGCAACGCATCCCCATCCATTTTATGTGTAGGCATATCTTTTTCTGCAAGTCTTGCTGCAACAGCATAAATAGGCACTGCCCCAACCATTACAGAAGAATTTTCAAGAATCATTTTTCTGATTTTATCAAGGTCGCCACCGGTTGAAAGGTCCATAACACTGTCAGCGCCAGCATCAATTGCAACTTTAAGTTTTTCCATCTCTCTTTCATAAGTCGGGCAGTCACCGCTCGTGCCGATATTTGCGTTTATCTTAGTTCTCATTTTTTTGCCGATAGCCATTACCTTTTCAAATTCTCTGTTTTTATTCTTCGGGATTACAATCTTCCCCTGAGATATAAGGGTCATCAATTCTTCAATTTCAATATTTTCATCCTGCGCAATTTTTTTCATCTCCTCGGTGGGAGTTTTAAGTTTTGCTGCCTCAAGCTGTGTCATTTCAATCCTCCGAATTTATACTAAAAAAGCCACCCGACGCAAAAACGGGTGGCTTAATTATCTAAGTCATACTCCGTTTCCTACGCCGGCATTACCCGGTTCAGGTTCAGGGGTATCTCTCAGCCTTTTTAAGGCACCCCCACGGAAATTTTAGAATTATTATAGACAACTTTTGTTTTTAAGCAAGTTTTTTTATGTGAGAAATAACTTTTATCTTTAACAATAAAAATTAATCGGTACTTTTCTACTGACAATCGGTGTACCTGCTTTAAAATTCTGCTTGAATTTAATCTGGAAAAAATCTATTAACTCCCCATGAATTTAATTTACAAGACCACTAAAGAAATTTTGATAGAATTTATAGACAGAGCAAAATTTGACATAGTCGCTGTGCAACATAATTTTCTGTTGAGACTGGAGGGGACAGTAGATTTTCTAAACCCCGTAGAAATTGTAGAATCTCTTGGCACATCGGCAATTTTTGGAAAAAAATGTATCGCCTTTATGGATAAGCTCCCATATTATAAAATTAAAAATCTCTTGAGCGGCACATTTATTATTGTAAGCACTAAAATACCTGACGATATAACCATCCCCACTTTATTTTGTAAAAATACTGAGCAATTAGGCTACTTCCTTGAGACAGCGTATGAAATCTCGCTGGACACACGTCTGCCTATAAATATTGTTTTATCTGAAACATCTGTTATAAATTTTGCAAAAGAATATTCATTTGCCATAGACAATCAGCAAAGCAGGCAAAATATTACAAAATCAAATTTAACTCAGGCTGAGGAGTATGTTATTGAGGAAAAACTTTCACTTGCAGAGGCAATACTGAGCAATAAAATGCCAAACATTCTTGAGCAAAAAATATTATCTTTTAAATTTGAAGGCTCTTTTTTTAACTACATAATACCTCACTTAAAACCTCCTTTCAAACATCAGATTTACAATGCATATGACTCGGAAATAAAAGAATTTGCGAATATAATTGGTAAACTGGGGATTACTTGCGAAGTTATAAAATATAATGACAATATCAATGATATAAAGACGAGGCCTTCTCTCTGTCCCGGTTGCCCTTTTGTAAGTATTTTCAGCAAAATGAATCTGAAAGAATACTTTGTATTTTCAGACATAAACTGCAAGAGCATATATGAAATATTTGATATTATCCCCTTGAAAATAAATGAGTTTTACGGCATATTGATATCGGAAGTAAAGCAAAATTTTCTTTTTATAACCAATTATTCCAGCTTTAGCCAAAAATATCTTAAAAATGTAAACATTGACGGCAAAGTAATATTACTGAAAGATACCGATATCGACCGCGAATTTTTCAAGTTTATAAAATATCCTTTTAAAATATCAAAGGCAAATTTTATTTTTCCATACTCATGCGACAATATCGCCTCGTACAAAATACCTAAATTAAAATTAGAAAAGTGCACTTGCGCAGCAAATTCAAAAATTCCCGTTTGTATAGATAACACATATTGCCCCGCATTAAAAATCAAAGGGGGCAAAATTGATATAGACTCTTCATTTTGTACTGGCTGTAGGGCGTGTGTTTCTTATTGCACAAACGGAGCCTTAAAATGAATTATAAAGTTTATATAGTCGGCAACATGAATGACAACAAACTGATAGATATTATAAAACTTATACTGACTACCGCAGAAGAGTCAGATTATTCAATAAAACTATATTCTGCAACACCTGATAACCCTTTTTCTTACGGAAAAATTTACATAGAGCTTAAAG
This sequence comes from Deferrivibrio sp., assembly GCF_055117995.1. NCBI lineage: Bacteria > Pseudomonadati > Deferribacterota > Deferribacteres > Deferribacterales > Deferrivibrionaceae > Deferrivibrio > Deferrivibrio sp. The sequence continues at coordinate 40,484 of NZ_JBSQOT010000002.1, forward strand.
GGAGCAATAAAGAAATTTATAAAAATATAATTGCTGATTTTGAAAATGCAGTCATTGAAGCTGATAGCCTTGAAGTATTAAGGGACGAAAATCCTTTTGGATTGCTTGGAAAATTATTAAAAATGATTGAAGACATTAATCCTTCTTATATTATAGGATATCTCCTCAGCAAAAATATGTCAAAAGAGCTTGAGATATTTAAAGGCAATTTTTATTAAACAAACTGCTTTTCAGAAAAAACAAGTGCCTCAAATCTAAATATTTTTGCGTCCTTACTCTTCCAGCAATCACCTGCAAGTCCGGCCTTCAAGCATGTATGCGTCAAAAAAGTCTCTCTGTCGAAATTGTGCTCAACTGCCACCTGCGGCAGCAAGACTCCCGAATAAAAACCTTTTCTTATATAAATTCCATCCCTACCTATTACAATATCATCCGGAGCACATAAAATCATAGGGGACAAAACGGATATTTCTATATCACACCGATTTAATTCATTAATATCAGAAATAGGTGGAAATCTTGGGTCACTAAAAGCCGCGCTGACCGCCATCTCCGATACATTTTTAACTATATTTACATCATCCCTGAAATTTCCTATACACCCTCTGAGCATCCCTTCAAGATGCAAGGTAACAAAACACCCCGAATTAAAGTTTAGATTTAATGGTATCTCCTTTATTTCATACTTCTTGCCAGAGAGTCTGCCTTCAATGCTTTTTCTGGCAATTTTCAGCAAAAAAACCTTATCTTCCTGTGTAATTTTAAACTCACCATTCATTGTTGAAAACCTGTTGAAAAATTTATTCTACAATGAGTTAGCAGCTTTCTCAAGAATTTATTGCAGTAAAAAACTATTCTTTTACAACAAGTTACAAAAGATGTTGATATTTCCTGAATTTCTTTGTCAAGCATTTTTTTTATTTTATTTTTGTTGAAAACTTGTTTAATAAATCCACAAAATACCAAAAAGGCTTTAGATTTTAAAAATGTACCGATAAGCTTAATTTTTAAGCACATATTTCACCCTATTTTTCCCATCATTTTTAGCCATATACAATGCCCTATCTGCTGACTCAACTATCTCATATAGCTTATCTCCACTTTCAGGAAAACCCGAGATACCCACACTCACCGTAACTTTGAAATCTTTACCCTTGTCAGTAAACAGTGACTTTAACTCAATTGTCTTTCTCAGTCTTTCAGAAAACTCATATGCTGCCCTGATATCAGTTTCAACAAGGCAAATCATATATTCGTCACCACCATATCTTCCTGCAAAGTCCGTTCGCCTACAACTATCCCTGATAATATCGGCAATAAGTCTTATCACCATATTACCATATTTATGCCCGTAACTGTCATTTATTTTTTTCAAATCGTCAGAATCAATCATTATCAGACAAAAAGATTTTTTATATCTCAAAGATCTGTAAAATTCCTCTTCAAGCTTTTTAAAAAATCCTTTCTGGTTTAAGAGTCCGGTCAGCCCATCGGTTATAGACAGCTCTTCAATCTTGATACTCATTTTATTTATCCTGTCTTTTAAATACATAGCAATGTAAAAAACAAATAAATACGTAACAAAATATGCTTTAATAAATCCATTATCAGCCTGACTGCTCAAAAAATAAATATCAAAAAATAAAATCATTATATTCAAGGCTATTACAGCAAAATTAGATGGTATTCTTAAAATTAAAAAAATACCGGAGAGTTGAATCATCAACAGCAGATAAACCAAACTTTTTACAGAAAAAAATGCTATACCAATAAACACATAAAATATTACAATGTGCAGCAAATCATTTATTGTCTGATTTTCAGGCCTATATCGGAGTATAAAAACAGTCAGCAGATAAGCAATATTATAATACAGAAAAGAAACAGATGTCTGACTTGCATCAACAAGAATATTCAGCCCGAGAAAATAAATACCTGTAATCAGACAGATATTATTACTCAAATTATCTAAAAAATTATTTGGAAGCACTTCTTTCATGCTAAAATAATATCACAATTATTTGCCAAAAAAAATACTTATTATCTTGCAAAACATTTTTTGCCGGATTGAACATTCCAAACAACGGCAATTTCAATTGACAAGTGATTTATAGAGACTTAGAATTGCAAAATGTTTGTATTGACAATTTTGCTTGCAGGCTTTTTCGTTGGCTTTCTGGGTGGAATATTGGGTATTGGTGGCGGCTCCATAATGATACCTCTACTTGTTTTATGGTTTAAATATCCTATTCACGTTGCCATAGCCACATCACTAATTACAATTGTAGCTACAAGCTCAAACATTACCGGTTTTAATATCATATCAGGGCTTACCAATATAAGATTTGGTCTTTTTCTTGAAATAACTACGGCTCTTTTTGCAATATTTGGCGGCCTTTTAAGTGTTTCAGTCAATGAAAAGCCAATTATACTTATTTTTTCTGTAATACTGGCACTTATTTCTATGCTCTATTTTTTAAGAAGAAATACAAATGACAGTTATGCCACTGATGAAAATTGCAAAAGTTTTTTTGCTTCAACATACTTTGACGAACTAAGAAAAGACAACATAAATTACCATCCTGTAAAAATATGGTTAACTGCCGCCATATCAGCCTTTGCAGGACTTCTTTCCGGAATGCTCGGTATCGGCGGGGGAGTAGTAAAAGTCCCTGCAATGAATATCCTGGCAAGAATGCCCATTAAAGCCGCTACCGCAACAAGCAATTTTATGATAGGACTTACCGCTGCTGCCGGCTCAATGGTATATTTCAAATCAGGCTATATAGACCCTCTGTTAACTTCTTTGATGGTAATAGGGGTAACTTTTGGTTCAAAAGCAGCTTCCAAAAAGTTTAACAAATTGCAGGACAAAAGGATTAAAACACTATTTATGATATTTTTATTATTTGTAAGTATTCAAATGTTTATAAAAGGAATTAAATAATGGATATCCAGAAAGTTCTCATTGCAAAGGTTTATAAGTTGGGGACAAGGTTAAGTTTTTTTATAATTATTCTTGGCATTCTGGAAATTGTTGTCTTAAATAACAGCACAAAGCCTTCTTCTATGGATATCACTTATTTAATAAATCAGACAATTCATCTAAACCCTTATGCCACCCTTTACATAGGCCTGATATTTCTTATTTTAACCCCTTTTGCTGCGGTAGTTGCAATATCTGTTTTAAGCATTCTAAATAAATCTTACAAAGAATTTTTTTTATCATCAGCAATAATATTGATACTTATACTTGCAATACTATTGGGTATCGGTAGATAAAAATAAAAATCCATTGACTTTTTTATCATGGCAAATATTCTCTGACTGATGAGTCAGTCAGAGAGTACTAAAAATAAAATTTTACAGTCTGCTGTTAAAATTTTTGCCGAAAAAGGTTACTGGAAAACAAAGGTATCTGACATAGTTACAAATGCCGGATTTTCCCAGGGGAGTTTCTATAACTGTTTTTCCAGCAAGGAAGATTGTTTCAAAGAGATTCTTTTATCCACACATAATGAAACAATTCAAAACATAGAGGCTCTTTTACAATCAAATAAGGGCAAAGATAACGTTTCTTCCCTTTTAAAATATCTCAACAGAAGATTCAGAGAAATAAAAGATATTGCTAAAGTGTTTATTTATGAAGCAGTTACATCAAGCCATGAATTAAGAAAAATATACCAATCCTTTAAAACAAAAAATTTTGAAATAGTTTACATGATTTTAAAGGAAACTGATGCTGAGTACGCCTATGAAAAAGCATTTCTTATTAGCGGATTTATAAAAAATATGGTAGAAACACTTATTATTGAAGAAAATGTACCTGTGGAAAAAATAGATTTAATGATTGAGAATATCATCAAAATTATCTGCAAGGAGTCTGTATGAAAAAGATACTCATGTTATTACTCATATCATCCAATATTTTCGCCCTGACAATAGATGAGGCAGTTGAGAGTGCCATCAACAATAACCATTTACTGAAAGCATTAAAGTCTGAAACCAAAAGCAGCCAGTATGAAACAGAAGCAGCAAAGTCACTTAACATGCCCTCCATCTTTTTTGACACATCTTACACGCTTCTTGATGATGAAAAAAAACTTACCGTCCAGATGGCTCCGGGAATATCTACAAGCGTCACACAGGTTAAGGATAACTATTTTGATGCTAACGTAGGGGTTAAGTACAACATTTACTCCGGAGGTGCTATAAGCTCAAATATAAATATAAAAAGGCTACGCGAAAAGGCTACAAATGAAAACTTCCTTGAATTCAAAAACAATCTCATATTTCAGGTTAAAAAAAGTTATGTTGAAACATTGAAACTGATTGCACTCAAAGATATAGCAATCAGCCATTACAACGCACTTGAAAGCCATTATAACGATATCCAGAAATTTTATGCCCAAGGGCTTGTGGCCCAAATAGACCTACTACAGACAAATGTAAAATTGAAAGAGGCAAAACAATACCTGACAAAAATTGAAAGCCAGATTAATGTAGCAAAATCATCTCTCAGTATGTTGATAAGGGATAACATAGATTCGAAGGATATAGAAATAACCGAAATTAAAGTTTTTGACTATGATGACGTTACTTTCAATCTCCAGGATTTATATGAAAAAGCTGTAAACAACAGACCTGTCATAAAACAACTCAACACTGAAATAGCAGCCCTGAAAGAGTCCAAAAACTTAATCAAATCTGACTTTAATCCCAAAATTTATGTAGCAGCCGGATACTCATACAGTAACCAGAATGATGACATCGAACCAAAAGGGGGATTTTTTGGTAAATTGGGTTTAAACTTTGATTTACAGTGGAATAAACCTTCAAAAGAAATAAGTGCGGTCAGCGAAAAGATTATAGCATTAAATCAAAAAAGATTAAATACAATTTTGCAGATTAAATTAGAGGTAAAAGATGCCTTTGAAAATTACATCACAGCCCGGGAAAATCTTAAAGTTGCAAAAACTGCTCTTAAGGAAGCTGAAGAGTATTTTCGCATCGTAAAGCTCAAATACAGCAATTCACTTGCCTCAAATAGCGACGTCCTTGATGCAGAGGCAATGCTCACAAGCGCTCTGAATAATGAGAAAAACGCCTATTATGACCTTATAATCTCATATTATCAGATAGAAAAAACAATTGGAAACAATTTGAGGTGATTAGATGAAAAAACAGGTAAAAATAGCTCTTGTTATACTTGTAATAGGTCTTATAACAGCCATTTTTATTGGTTACAGATGGCTCAACGAACGAAAACTTTATGCTTCAACCGATGCCTTTTTTGTTAAAAGTGACCGATTATCCAATGTTTCGTTTAAAAGAATTTCCGGCAAAATAATAAAGATGAATTTTAAAGAAGGTGAGCCTGTAAATAAAGGGGATATCCTTGCGGAGATTGATGATTCTGATTACAAAACAAACCTTGAAAAAATAAAGCACAGGATAAAATCCCTTGAAGCCGAAAAGAAAGCACTTATTGAAAATAAGGAAAAGACATTAAAGTCCCTTTACATAGAAAAAGATATTAAAAAGAATTATCTTCTATCAATTGAAAAAGAGATAGAAGCATATAGACAAAATATCAATGAAATAGACATTCAGCTTGAACAAACCGGCAGAGATTATCAAAGATACAAAAATCTTAAGGATGAGAAGGCAATTCCTCTTAGAGATTTTGAAGATATATCAACCAAACTTAAATCTTTACAATCTAAAAAGGCCTCTTTAAAAGCAAAACTTGACTCATTAAACGAAACAATAAAAGTTGCGCAAAAAGAGATAGAGCTTGTTGAAACAAAAATGAAAACGGTGTCTGAGCTCACCAATAAAATTGAATCACTCACAGAACAAATCAATGCCCTGAACAAAGACAGAGAAGACATTGAAAGCATGATTGATGACTGTAAGTTAAAATCCCCTTTTGCAGGTATTATTGGACAAAAATTTGCTGAGATAGGCAGTGTTGTAAAGGCGGGTAGCTATATTTATTCCATTGTAGATACAAAAGAACTATATGGTTATGTGCTTATGGAAGAAGAAAAAATAAAAGGTGTAAATCCAGGTGATTTTGCTGAAATTAAGATTGATGCATATCCGGATGAAAAATTTGAAGGTGAAGTTGTTGAAATTTATCCGGCTTCTGCTGCAACATATGCGCTTGTACCAAGGGACATTTCAGCAGGTGAATTTACAAAGGTTTCCCAGAGAATCCCTATAAGAATCAAATTCACATCAGGAAATCTACAACTATTAAGAGTTGGCCTCGGCGGAGAAATAAAAATTAAAAGATAATACTTATGGTAATAAATAACGATAAACCTATTTATGAGCAAATTAGTCTTGTAGGTCGCCTGCTTATTACCTTTATAGTAATGACAGGCACATTTATGGCGATTCTTGACACTACAATTGTGGATGTTGTTGTTCCAAAAATGATGGCTCCCCTAAAGACTGATCTGTATGGTGTGCAATGGGTTATTACATCATACATGGCCTCAGCGGCAACAGCGCTTTTGCTTGTAGAATCCCTTGACAAGGTTCTTGGGCTTAGCAAACTTTTTCTTACCGGAATCATTATCTTTACATTGTCAAGCTACCTTTGCGGAATTTCATCCGATTTATCACAGATGATAATTTTCAGGTGTATGCAGGGAACAGGTGAAGCATTTGTAGTGGCTTCAGCCCAGGCAATTCTTTTTTCCCTTTATCCACCCCACCTTAAAGGGCTTGCTATGGGAATATACGGTATGGGGGTAAGCTTTGCGCCTGCTCTCGGTCCAACTCTTGGTGGATGGCTGACTGAGCATTTGGGCTGGAGGAGTGTTTTCTTTGTTAACCTGCCGATTGGTGCAATGGTAATAGTCCTTGGAATGTTAATTCTACCGTCATATGCTAATATTAAAGAAAAATTTAAATTTAATTTTATCAGTTATTTTTTCATGGCTTCTTTTACAATCTCTCTTTTGATAATGCTTTCAAAAGGGCAGCAAAAGGGGTGGCTACAATCTGATTTCATTGTTTTGCTTCTTATCATATCGGTTATTTCTCTACTTTCGTATATTATTTTCGAGCTTATCAGCAAACACAAGCTTATAGATTTTTCAATATTTAAAATCCCTCAATACAGATATGCCACATTGATATACTTTTTTACTCTTGGACTTTCAATTTATCAGCTATTTTATCTTATCCCCCTTTACTACGAAAATCTGAGACACTTTACCACCCTTCAGACCGGACTTCATATGCTCGGATTTGCCATATTTATTGGATTTACATCACCTATTGCAGGGCTTTTGTCAGATAAAATCAGCGAGCATATTGTACTTATGTTTAATGCTTTTTTATATATAACAACAAGTGTATTTTTGATTCCAAGACTCAACTATTATACCCCTTCCGTTCAGACAATCTTACTTACAATCCCACTGGGATTTTCACTCGGAAGTTTTTTTGCGCCAATAACTACACTTGCCATGAGACATTTAAAGGAAAAGACCAGTCTTGGGGTTGGTCTTTTACACTACCTGAGATTTATGGGTGGCTCTTTTGGGACGGCTATTGCAACTAATACTCTGCAGTCAAAATATAGTTTTCACTTTGAAGAGATAGGCAACATACAAAATCATTCAACTGTTTATCACTATGTTGGCACATTGAAAGAACAACTTTCAAACCTGTTGCCTTCAAACATTCTAGATGTCAAAATCGCCGCACTGTTAGGAAAGGCTGTCTCTGTGCAGTCGCTGAGTCACGCTTTTCAGGATGTTTTTCGTCATGCCGGTTATTTTGGCATTTTTGGACTTTCCTTTTTGACTTTTGTATTTATTCATGAGATAAAGACGAAAAAAGCTCAAAAGGTGGAAGATGCTGACTAAAAGAATTATCCCTTGCCTTGATGTCAAAAATGGGCGTGTAGTAAAGGGTACAAAATTTCTTGACTTAAAGGATGCAGGAGACCCGGTACAGGTTGCTGAGGAGTACAACAGGCAAAAAGCTGATGAGCTAACTTTTCTTGACATAACAGCAAGTCACGAAAACAGAGGCATAATTCTTGATATCGTGGCAGAAACAGCAAAAAAAATTTTTATGCCTCTTACCGTCGGTGGCGGAGTAAGAACCATTGAAGACATCAGAAATCTTCTCAATGCAGGTGCTGACAAGGTATCTATAAATACCGCTGCAGTAAATAATCCTGAATTTGTTAAACAGGCAGCCCGCAAATTCGGCACACAGTGCATAGTGGTGGCGATTGATGCAAAGAAGGTAGCTGAAAATAAATGGGAAGTTTTCACACACGGAGGAAGAAACCCTACCGGGATTGATGCGGTCAAATGGGCTTTAAGGATGCAGGATTATGGTGCTGGGGAGATACTTTTGACTTCAATGGATAAAGATGGTACTAAGGATGGATACGATATAGAGCTTACAAGATGTATTTCAGAGGCTGTGCAGATACCGGTAATTGCTTCAGGTGGTGTGGGTAATTTACAACATATCTTGGATGGCTTGACAAAAGGGAAGGCTGACGCTGCACTTGCTGCAAGTATTTTTCACTTTGGGGAATATACCGTTGGGGAAGTAAAAAAATATCTAAAAGACAACGGTGTAAATGTGAGGTTATAATATGGATTTGTCATTTCTTAAAAATTTGTGTGAAATAATTCATGACAGAAAATTACACCCTTCAGAAGGCTCATATACAGCCAAACTTTTTGAAGGGGGCAACAACAAAATAATAAAAAAGCTTGGTGAAGAAAACGCTGAGTTTATACAGGCTTTTTTGGTTCAATCAAAAGACAGAATTATTTCTGAGGCAGCCGATTACCTTTATCACCTGATTGTGGCTTTGGAATTTAAAGATATCTCTTTTCAGAGTGTAATAGATGAACTTGAAAAAAGACATAAATAAGCTGTTAATTGAAAAAATTCTTGATGAAGCTTATGGATATCTTAAAAATGTAACAATAATCGACTACGTAATCGGAGTTAATTATGTGGCAGTACAAACTGAAACCGGAGTAGGCCTTGCGTACAACTTTCCTGAAACAAAGTCCGATGATTGTTGCATCAACATTACTGAATTGACAGGCTATTCTGGAGCTAAGATTGCAGATTTTATTTACAAAAAAGATTTTCTCCTTAACAGTATCCTTGTAGCTACAATAAATTCTGTATTAAAAAATGGACAGCCTGACAGTACTTCTTTATATGAAAAATTTGACTTTACTGATAAAGTAGTTGGTATGGTAGGAGATTTTAAACCCCTTACAAAAAATATCAGGGATAGAGCAAAAAGACTTGATATTTTCGAGCTTAAAAATATTCCGGGGACAATAAGACCAAGTTTTGCAAAATTTCTCCTGAAAGACACCGATTTTTTTATAATTACAGGCTCAACTTTTGTAAATTTCACAACAGATGACTTTATTCACTTTGTCAATGACAGATGTAAAATTATATTTGTAGGCCCAACTACGCCACTTTCAAAAGCCCTTGCCGAACTGGGCTATATTGCAGGAGCAATGGTTAGTGACGGGGAAGTATGCCTTAACCTCGTTAAAAAAGGTGCAGGGATGCACGCTCTAAAAAACTGCATCACAAAGATGTGGGTAGATAAATCTAATTTTTAATTTTTGCCTTTCTTCTTTCTATAGCCTTTTTCATTCTTTCAAGGATTAATGAAGGTTTTTTTGTCTTAACAAAGTACTCATCGGCATAAAGGGAGGCAAAATTTCTTTTATGCTCTTCATAAGCTGTCAACAAAAATACAGGGATGTCTTCATCAACTTCCCTTATCTCCCTTAACACATCAAGGCCATTTTTTTGGGGCATACTTATATCAAGAAGGATAAGATCAGGTTTGTTATTTTTGAAAACTTCATAACCTTCATTTCCATCTTCTGCAGTCAATACTTCATATCCGTTTTCCACAAGAAAGGTTTTATAAAATTCCCTCACACTATAGTCATCATCAATTATCAACACTTTGTTTTTCATAATTACCCCTTATTACATTTATTCATTCTTTTAAAGGGGCAGCTCCACAGTAACTTTTGTCCCGCTGCTGCCACTTTCCATATAAATATTACCGCCGTGTTTACTTAATATCTCTTTGCAAATAGCAAGCCCAAGCCCGGTCCCGTGGTCTTTGGTGCTAAAAAAAGGCTCAAATACCTTGTTTATAATATCAGGAGGGATTCCTGGCCCGGAATCTTCAACATTTATTATCATCCTGTCCTGACAATGCTTTGAAGATATTTTTAAAACACCACCTTCTTCCATAGCATGGATCGCATTTTCAACAATATTTAACAACACCTGTTTCATTCTTTTTTCATCAACATATATGAATTCATCTTCATTTTCCATATTAAGTTTCACATCAATACTATTGATACTCAATTTTTCCGATACAAGCTCAATTACCTGATTGACAATATTTCCTACTGTTGTATTTACAAAATTTAGTTTAGTCTGCCTTGAATACCCTAAAATATCTGACACAATCCTATCCAGTCTTTCAATTTCCGTATTTACAATATTAAGATAAGTCCTCCCTTTTGAATTGGTGATATATTTTTCAAGTTTTGAAGCAAATCCACCAATTGCAACCAGTGGGTTTTTTATTTCATGCGCCACCGTGGCAGCAAATTTTCCAACCTGAGCAAGACTGTTTGTCTTTGCCATGTTTTCTTTGAAATATTTTATATCTTCCAGAGCAAAATCATACATTTTAAACATTTTGTTAAGCTCAACCGCCAGAGAAATAATTCTCAGATAAAATTTAAACTGTTCATCTACACTTTTATCATAGTATGAAGGCTCAGCTATTACTACCCCTGTTGGACCGTTCTTTGAATAAATATTGCCAACCAGCACATCATTTTTAAAGCATTTTTTAATTTCATCATAATATTCTATGTTTTCATATTCCACATATTGAACTTTATTATAAAAAAGCACATCTGTCAGAATACTTTTACCATCAAGGTGTATTGTGACACCTCTTAAATCTCTATAGCTCTCATCAATCCCCTCACTTATTACATAAAGCACACATCTTAAGCTCATGACAGCTTCGTTAAACAACATAAGACCAATTCTCTTAAATTTACCGGTAGATATAAGCTGGTCGGTAATAAGTCTTAGGCTGTCATCAAGTGTTTTGTTTTCAAGAATCCCAAGAAGAATGTCAGAGCATTTGAAAATATTTTCTGGACAACTTAAGCTAAAATTTTTTAGTTGATATTCAAAAAACTCTGCAAGCAAATCTCCATCTAAATCTTCAGGCATGATATTAAGTCCGAAATACATATCATATATGCCTCTTTTGATGTGTATTTCCCTATGTGCCTTACTTCCGTTTGCGTAACGAAAAACTATCTCTTTATCATCAGTAATTTTTATATCAGCAAACTTTGTTTTAAAGATTTTTTCCGCAAGTATTACATTTTCCATGTCCAATTATAGCATATTTGACAATTTAAAGGGGATAAAAATTAAATATTTGAAATAAATTCTCTAAACTTTCTTATGAATATATACCAGTCATCGGTAGTCCTGCTTTTTACAAAATTCGCTATAAGCTCATCATAAATCTCATATATCTCTTTTAGGTAAAGCGAGCGTTCTACTACCTTATCATAAATTTCTTCACCAATACTTTTAGGGGCAGTAACCCTAACAATTCTTAAAGGGTCTGTCCTGAAAGTAATTTCGTACGAAATATTATCTTTTTTTACCTTTAGAGTCAGTTCGTATACCTTTTTACCATCCTTGAGAGATGCATATATTTCTTTGCAATTATTAAAGTTTTCAGACTCTACCGAAATCTTTTCCTCGCTACCAGCGTCAAAAAGAACTATATGTTTTGAAGCTTCAAAGTAAAAGCTGAAATTTTCCGTATCGACAATATTTTCGCCAAGATAATATTTCCCCAGAAGATATGTAAGAAACTCAGACTCAATAAATGAAATATCTTTTTTATCAGTATAAAGTTTCAATATACGCTCCTAAAAATTATATGGAGATAGTGTCATAAGACTGTCAACAAGTTTTGCATCCATTGTTTTCTTTCTTACATTTTCAACAATATTTTCCCGGTATATCGCTATATCAAAAGCTATTCTGAACAAATTTTCCAATATATCCATTACTTTTGCGCTAAGTATACTTGAATAGATGCACTTTTGTTTCTGATCCAATATTACTTCAATAAGAGATGTGGATGGTAAAGTGCCCTTAAGCAGCTTTGTATTTAGGGCATTTTTGATGAACTCCTTATCCATTTTGGTAAGAAAGTTCTTATTGTTTTCTTCCTGAAACTTTCTCTTCATATTTTCAAATTCAATGTCAAAATACTTTTTGTTTATCTTTTTTTCATCCATTCTGACTGCAAATATATCCATCCCTTCAAAATTGACCTCGGCCACATCAAAACTACTAACAGCTGGAAAGTTGAAAGGTACAAAACCATAATTAACAAGTTTTTCATCATCATAAAGCCTTTCAAAGCTATACTCTTTTAAAATTTCTGCAACTTCACCGGCAGAAAAATTTATATTTTCCTTAAAATATAACCTGAAAAAAGTTAAACTGCCAGAGACAAGCCCCATATCAATCCCAAAAAATAAGGGGGGGGATCCCCCCTTTATTTACCATTTAAAGCAGCATGCGCAGCTGCAAGTCTTGCAACAGGAACCCTGTAAGGTGAGCAGCTCACATAGTTAAGACCTACCTTCTGGCAGAAGTAAATTGATTCAGGGTCTCCACCATGTTCACCGCATATTCCGGTTTTTAAATTTGGTCTTGTTTTTCTACCTTTAGTCACACCCATCTCAACAAGCTGGCCTACACCGGAAACATCTATGGAAACAAATGGGTCTTCTTTATATATCCCCTTATCCACGTAATCGGGCAAAAATTTACCGGAATCATCACGGCTCAGACCAAGAGTAGTCTGTGTAAGGTCATTAGTACCAAATGAGAAAAATTCTGCATATTCAGCAATTTCATCTGCAGTGAGCGCAGCTCTTGGAAGCTCTATCATTGTCCCTACAAGGTATTCTATCTTTTCATTGTATGAGTTCATTACCTCAGTGGCAACAGAGTTAACCATCTCTTTTAATATGGCAAGTTCTTTGTAATGCCCAACAAGAGGTATCATTATTTCAGGAAATACCTTCACCCCTTCTTTTTTGACTTCGCAGGCAGCCTCCATTATCGCATACACCTGCATTTCATATATTTCAGGGTAGGTAATCCCGAGCCTGCACCCTCTATGGCCAAGCATAGGGTTAAACTCTTTTAATTCCTCAGCCTTCTTCTGAAGTTTTTCAAAGGAAACACCTGACGCATCTGCTACTTTCTGTATATCCTCATCGGTATGAGGAATAAATTCATGAAGTGGCGGGTCCAACAACCTGATAGTAACAGGCAGCCCATCCATAGCCTTGAATATACCAATAAAGTCTTCTTTCTGGTAAGGTTTTATCTTTTCAAGAGCCCTTCTTCTGCCTTCTTCGTTTTCTGCAAGAATCATCTCTCTTACGGCATCAATCCTGTCCCCATCAAAAAACATATGCTCGGTTCTACAAAGCCCGATACCTTCAGCCCCAAAATCTCTTGCCACTTTTGAATCGTGGGGGGTATCCGCATTGGTTCTTACACCAAGCGTTCTGAATTCATCAGCCCACTTAAGAATTTCTGCAAATTCACCAGACAATTCAGGCTCCACAAGGGTAACTTTCCCCAATATTACCTCACCTGTACTACCATTTATTGTTATAAAATCACCTTCTTTGACTACATTATCTCCAACTGTAAGAATCTTTTTGTGCTCATCTATTTTAAGCGCACCACAACCTGCAACACAGCATTTACCCATACCTCTGGCAACAACTGCAGCATGGCTTGTCATCCCACCTGTTGCTGTAAGTATCCCTTCTGAAGCGTGCATACCCCCAATATCTTCAGGGGAAGTCTCATTTCTAACAAGAATAACCTTTTCGCCTGCCGCTGCCATTTTCTCAGCATCATCAGCAGTAAAAACAACCTTCCCTACAGCAGCACCGGGAGATGCAGGCAATCCTTTTGCAATTGCGATATATTTTTCTTTCGGGTCAATCATTGGGTGCAGGAGCTGGTCAACCTGCTCAGGTTTGACTCTCAATACTGCTGTTTTCTTATCAATCAAGCCTTCCCTGTACATGTCGTAAGCTATTTTTACCGCTGCCCTTGCAGTCCTCTTGCCACTTCTTGTCTGCAACATGTAAAGTTTTTTCCTTTCAACTGTAAATTCTATATCCTGCATATCCTTATAGTGAGTCTCAAGCTTCTTGTACACTTCCTCAAGCTGGGCAAAAACCTCAGGCATTTCATCCTTTAATTTTGCAATCGGCTCAGGTGTCCTTATACCTGCCACCACGTCTTCCCCCTGAGCATTTATCAAAAATTCACCAAAAAACTCTTTTTCACCTGTAGAAGGATTCCTCGTAAATGCAACACCTGTACCGCAATCATCACCCATATTACCAAAAACCATTGCAACAATATTGACAGCAGTACCCCAGTCATCAGGAATTTTATTGAGCTTTCTGTATGTTTTTGCCCTCTGGTTATCCCATGAGTTAAATACTGCGTTAATAGCAAGTTTAAGCTGCTCTGTAGTATCCTGTGGGAAAGGCTTACCTGTTTCATCCTCAACAATCTTTAAATATTCCTTTACCAGTTTTTTCATATCTTCAGCATCAAGCTGAGTATCACTTTCAACCTTTTTATCTTCTTTCATCTTTTTTAATACTTTTTCAAACTTGTGATGTTCGACACCAAGAACAACATCACCAAACATCTGAATAAATCTTCTGTATGAGTCATAAGCAAACCTTTCATTACCAGAAGCATTAGCAAGCCCTTTTACAGTTTCATTGTTAAGCCCAAGATTAAGCACAGTATCCATCATACCTGGCATAGAAACCCTGGCACCACTTCTTACGGATACCAATAGAGGATTTTCTGTATTTCCAAATTTTTTACCCACGGCATCCTCAAGTTTTTTCATTGCTTCAAGTGTTTGCTCCCACATCCCTTCAGGATAGTCATGATTTTTTTGATACTCAATACAAGCCTCTGTTGTGATGGTAAATCCTGGTGGCACTGGTATTCCGAGATTCGTCATCTCAGCAAGGCCAGCCCCTTTGCCCCCCAATAGATTTTTGTCCTTACCATCTCCCTCAGCACTACCGTTACCAAAAAAATATACAAATTTTTTAGCTGACATCAGCTACCCCCTTTAGTTATTAATACTAATTTATCTTATCAAACTTTAATAACTTATCAAAAGTACCTTTTAACGATGCAAGCAGCCCAAGCCTGTTATTTTTTATCTTTTCATCCTTATCCATCACCATCACATTGTCAAAGAAAGTATCAATGACATTTCTCATTTTTAAAAGTTCTACGATGGCGCCATCAAAATCCTCTTTATCTATAAGCAATTTTAAGCTACCTGAAACATTTTCAAGGGATTTGGCAAGTTTGGCTTCATGCTCTGTTGCAAAAAGATTGGTGTCAAAATCTTCGTTTACATGGTCAGCTTTCTTTAGAATATTTGAAATCCTTTTATAGCTTGCAGCTACTGTCATAAAATCTTCGGAATTTCTTTTTGGTGTAATCTCCTTTGCTGCCTTTTCTACCATCAAAATATCAGAGTAGTTATCAACAACAGACTCAAATATTTCCGCATCAACCCCTTCAGAAACAAGAATCTGTTTAAATCTCTGCATTATAAATTCATAAACCTTCTCTGTCACATCATTTATATCAAATTTCGCCTTTTCAGTGAGATTGCCAAGTGAGTATTTAATTAACTCCCTGATATTAATTCTCAGCTTTCTGTCCCTTATAATGTTCAAAATACCAATTGCATTTCTTCTAAGCGCATATGGGTCATTGTTCCCTGTGGGGATCAGTCCTATCGAAAAGCAGCCACAAATTGTATCAATCTTGTCTGCTATCGAAACAACAGCACCTTCAAATGTTGACGGAAGATTGTCTCCTGCAAACCTTGGCATATAATGCTCATTAATTGCAAGAGCAACAGACTCTTCTTCCCCCTGAAGTCTTGCATAAATCATCCCCATATAACCCTGCAACTCAGGGAATTCGTAAACCATCTCTGTCATCAAGTCTGCCTTGCAAAGCAAACATGTCCGTCTGACAGTATCAAGTCTTGTTTTATCAAAATCATTTGCCAACTTCTCAGCAATTTTAGTAAATCTTTCCACTTTTTCCCAGGAAGTACCAAGTTTTTCTTGATACACAACCTTTTTTAGCGCTTCGGCCCTTTTCTCAAGATGAATATTTTTATCATTTTCATAAAAAAACATGGCATCAGTCAGTCTTGCCCTTAAAACTCTTTCATAGCCATTTCTCACATTTTCATTTACAGGTCTGGTATTGGAAATACCTATAAAATAATTTAAGATATTCCCCTTCTTGTCTTCCACATAAAAATATTTCTGGTGAACTTTCATTGAAGTTACAAGCACTTCTTTGGGCAATTTGAGAAACTCTTCAGAAAAACTGCCGATAACAGCATACGGATACTCTACCAAGTTTGAAACCGTATCAAGCAAATCCTCATCGACCGGGATTGAAAATCCTCCTTCCTTTTCTACTTCTTTCAACTGCTTTAATATTTCACTCTTTCGCTCCTCAAATGAAACTATAACATTTCTCTCTTTGAGACCGTTTATATAACCACTAAAACTATCCACCTCAAACCCTTCTTTACCCATAAACCTGTGGCCATATGTCATATTGGAAGCAACAATGCCGTCTATTTCAAAAGAAAAAGGTTTTCCGTCAAAGACAGACAAAAACCAGTGTATCGGTCTTGCAAATCTGATATTTTTATCTCCCCACCTCATAGATTTCTTAAAAGGTATATTGAGGATAACATCTTTAATATTGTTTATTATAAACTCAGTAACCTGAATCCCTTTTATTTTTTTAATCCCTTGCAGATACTCACCTTTTTCAGTAGTGATTTTAGACAAATTGCTTTCATCTATCCCTTTGGATTTTGCAAACCCGATTGCTACTTTTGTCAGATTGCCATCTTTATCAAAAGCTATTGATGCAGGCGGTCCAATTACAATCTCTTCCCTATCATTCTGCATTTCCGGCAAGCCTTCTATGTATAAAAAAAGTCTTCTTGGGGTGCCGTTTGCAATAATCTTATCAAAATTTATATTGTTTTGCTTGAATAGTTTCTCAAATTCATCCCTCAAAAAGGTATAGGCCGGATTTATAAGACCAGCAGGAATCTCTTCAGTTCCAATTTCCAAAAGAAAAAACGACATATCGCCTCCAAAAGCATCTTTAATAGGATTTAATCGGGCAAAACCTCAGCATAAGCCCGTGAATATTGCTGAAGAGTTATAAACCCAAGAGCATATATTTTCAAGGGAAAGTTTACAGTTTTCATATATTAAGTTCAACACAAAAAAGGCCGACAATTTATTCTGCAGGCCTTTAATGTTTACACAAAACTGTATTTTAGACTCTTTTCAAGCTCTTTTACTTTATCAATATTTTTCAGCAAAATCCCAAGGCTGTCATATTCCCCGTCAAGAAGCGCCTTTTTTGTAGAAGGCTTAATTTCACATTTGTAATTTTTGCCAGCCAACCTTACGTTTTCAGCTTCAATATCTATCTCCAAAACTGTCTCAGGAGCACTCTTTACAATTTCTGCCAATTCATTAATGTCACTTCTTGACATAGTCACACAGACAAGGCCAAGCGTTGTGGAGTTGCCATAAAATATTTCGGCAAAACTTTCCGCAATAATAGCAGAAAAACCGGCTCTTTTAATAGATTGTGGAGCGTGTTCCCTCGATGAGCCACACCCGAAATTGTTGCCGGAAATAATAATAGAGGCGTCTTTATATTTCGGGTCGTTCATTGGATGATTTGTGGGCTTTCCATTTGCGTCAAACCTTTCATCATAAAAAGCAAACTCACCAATACCGTCAAAAGTCACACATTTTAAATATCTTGCCGGAATTATTCTGTCCGTATCTATATCATCACCTAAAATAGGAACTGCTTTACCTGTCACTTTCTTTATAGGATTTATAGACATCTTTTCCCCCTTATTTTATATCAAAAACTTCTCTTAAATCACTAATTTCCCCTGTTACTGCAGCTGCAGCAACCATTGCCGGACTCATGAGAATAGTCCTTCCGGATGATGATCCCTGCCTACCCTTAAAGTTTCTGTTTGAAGTGGAAGCACAAATCTGATCACCAATGAGCTTATCTGGATTCATGGCAAGACACATAGAGCAACCGGGATTTCTCCACTCAAAACCTGCTTCAATAAAAATTTTATCAAGCCCCTCAGCTTCAGCTTTTGCTTTCACGGTAGCAGAGCCAGGCACAGCAAGCGCCTTTACGTGTTTTGCCACCTTTTTGCCTTCAAGATATTTTGCCGCTTCTCTCAAATCTTCAATCCTGCCGTTTGTGCAGCTCCCGATAAAGGCCACATCAATTTTTGTCCCTTTTATAGATGTTCCTGGAGTAAACTTCATATATTCATAAGCTTCTTGAAATGATGGATTGTTATTTTCGGGCAATTTTTCAGATATTCCGATTGCCTGCTCAGGGTTAATCCCCCAGGTCACCATAGGTTCAATATCTTCTGCATTAAAAACAACCACATCATCATATTCAGCATCTTTGTCAGACTTTATGCTCTCCCAATAAGCCACCATTTCATCCCATCTGTCACTTTTTGGCGCATATTTTTTACCTTTCAAATATTCATAGGTCTTTTCATCAGGATTTATATAGCCAACCCTTGCGCCACCTTCTATTGCCATATTACAGATAGTCATCCGCCCTTCCATCGACAGCCCTTCTATTGTACTACCTGCAAATTCGTAAGCATAGCCTATACCGCCATTTACACCCAATTTTCTAATAAGATACAAAATAACATCTTTTGCATAAACACCTGGCCTAAGATTTCCATTAACCTCAACTCGTCTAACTTTAAACGTATTCAGTGCCATGGTCTGGGTTGCCAAAACGTCTCTCACCTGGCTTGTACCTATTCCAAATGCAATCGCACCAAATGCCCCATGGGTTGCCGTATGAGAGTCTCCACAGGCTACGGTAATCCCTGGTTGTGTCAGCCCAAGCTCAGGCCCTACAATATGAACAACCCCCTGATAACCTGATTCGGGACCAAAAAATGTTATGCCATGCTCTTTTGTGTTTTTTTCCAGAGCCTGCATCATCTCCTCAGCAAGTGGATCCTGAAAAGGCCTTTTTGTATCATCTGTCGGAATAATATGATCACAGGTAGCAAATGTCCGATCAGGAAAGGCCACTTTTAAACCCATTTCTTTTATCATTGCAAAGGCCTGCGGGCTTGTTACCTCGTGAATAAGATGAAGACCTATAAACAATTGCACCCTCCCTCCAGGGAGATCTGCGACCTTGTGCAAATCCCATACTTTTTGAAAAAGATTTTTACCCATCAAAAACTCCTAACATTTTATTATTTCGGTATAAGTGATATAATATAAAAAAATAAAATTTTAAAGAAAAAAGTTTAATTTAATTAAATATTTTTAAGTAAAACAAAAAAGCCCGTCTTAAAAGACGGGCTGTAAAGTTAAAATCAGTTTGCTGCCTTTCTGGCAGTCTCAAGCCACAAGTTCCACTTTTCCTTATTCTTGGCAATCCACTCATCGACATGTCTGGCAATATCTTCTTCAGACTTTTCCCCTTCATACATTTTTGTATTTTGCTCGTTAATATCTTCAAGGGGTAGAGAAAATACACTAAAAAATGCTTTAATAGCGGGATTCTTTTTCATAAATTTGTGATTAGCTACGATATTAATGTCACTTACCACAAAACCAGCCTTTAGAGGATCCGTAACCGCCCCTTTTACTCCACTGACTGTCATTCTGTCTTCAGCAGCTTTCTGAGACGATCTTGGTATTATTTTGGGAACATTTATCCACATAACATCTTCACCAGGCTTTAATTTAAAGATTGTCCAGTTGGGAGCCCATGTATAAAAGAAAATAGGTTCCCCTTTTTTATGCTTTGCCATAGCTTCTGCCATACTTGCCGCATAGGACGCTTTTATTAGATTTATGTGTTCTTTCAACCCATAAACATCCATATGATGATCTATAACCAGGGCGCAACCCCATCCGGGAGGACAAGCTACCAAATCAGCCTTTCCATCACCATTGGAATCAAAAGCCTTTTTGACCTCAGGTCTTTTGAAATCATCAAGTGAAACTATATTATACTTTTGGACAGCACTTTTTGAAACAAGGTACCCCTGAAGTCCACCAGCCTTCACAACTGTCCCATAAATCCCTGCTTTTTCTTTAAAGTTTTTTGGAGTTTGCCCCCAATGATTTGGAAACCATCCATTAGCCCAGTAATCTACATCTCCGAGAGCAACAGATTTATAAAACAGTGCATTTTGCAGCTCTTTAGGTTTTTTGACATTGTAACCCAATTCTTCAAGTGCCCTTCTTATTAAAGCCTCTTGAAAATATCCGGTATCCCATGTCGCCCTTGCCGGCTTCACTGTAATACCTTTTCCCGGATACTTTTCATAAGCAAATACCGGCAGACATAAAATAGCCACCAAAATAGTCGTCAAAATAGTTTTTTTCATCTCATCCTCCTTGTTATTTTTTTTTGCTTATATTTTGACTTACTCTGTCAAGCACAATTGCCAACAGAACAATACTAATGCCCCCTATAAAAGCAAGTCCTATATCAAGATTGTTCAAACCCTGAAAAACCGGTTCACCAAGTCCGCCAGAACCGATTAGTGCTGCAATTACTACCATCGATAGTGCCATCATAATTGTTTGATTCAGCCCTGCCATAATTGTAGGCAACGCTTGAGGAATCTGCACTTTTACTAATAGTTGCCAGCTTGTTGCACCAAAAGCTATACCGGCCTCAACAAGCTCTTTATCCACCTGCCTTATACCAAGGCTAGTTAATCTAACGATAGGCGGCAGTGCAAAAACTATTGTAGCTATAACTCCTGATACCGTGCCAATACTAAAAAGCATTACAACGGGTATCAGGTATACGAAAGCCGGAGTTGTCTGCATTGCATCAAGTACTGGTTTTAACATATTTTCAAATTTATCACTTTTACCGGAAATAATACCAAGAGGAATGCCAACAATTACACAAAACAAAACAGAAGCCGTTATCATTGCCAAAGTAGTCATAGCTTCACTCCAAAGCCCAAGCAAACCTATAAAAATTAGAGAGATAGTTGTAAAAACAGAAAGCTTCTTCCCTGAGATTTTTAGTGTAACCAGTGCAAATAAAATTATCATAACAACAGGATTAACCACGTTAAAAAGCCAGTCCAACCCCTCAAGTGTTTTTTCGATTGGCAACTTTATTGTCTGAAAAACTTCTCTGTAATTTTCTACTACATAGTCAATCCCGTTTTGCACCCATTTATCAAGAGGTATCACTTTTTTATCAAACATTTTCCGCCCCCATTTCAACTTTGCTTGAATACAATGATTTCAGAAAAGAATTCCTTGAAATAACCCCTTTAAACCTGTTTTCATCATCAACTACTGGTATAGGGATATTAGTTTTAGTTATAAGCTCCAGTATATTCTGCATAGGCTCATTTATATTAACAGGCTCAATCTTTTCAAGGATAGCATCCAACAAGTTAGTATCACCTTCTCTGTCCATCTCCTCTTTCAACCTATCAGCACTTATTACTCCTACAAACCTTCTTTCTTTGTCCAGCACATATCCATAATCTTTATCATAGCTGATAAGCCTTTGTAGCGCCACTCTGGGGCCATCCCCCGGGTGTCTTATTATGGTAACATGAGTGTCCTTTCTTATTAAATCTCCCGCCGTCAATATACTTGTAGGATCTACCCCTTTAAAAAATGCTCTAACATAATCATTGGCTGGATTTTTCAAAATCTCCTCAGCGGTCCCAATCTGTACAATTTTCCCCCCTTCCATTATAGCTATTCTGTCACCTAATTTAATAGCTTCGTCCAGGTCGTGGGAAATAAAAACTATTGTCCGTTTATGCTTTGCCTGCAATTCCAATAATTCATCCTGCATTTCACTTCTGATTAGTGGGTCAAGAGCTGAAAAAGCTTCATCCATCAAAAGTATCTGAGGATCAACAGCCAGAGCTCTTGCAAGTCCAACCCTTTGCCTCATACCTCCTGACAATTCATCAGGCATGCTGTTGGCATATTGAGCAAGGCCAACCTGTTCAAGAGCTTTGAGCCCTCTTTCATATCTTTTGTTTTTTTCAATTTTAGATAACTCCAGACCAAAACACACATTGTCTATAACATTTAGATGAGGCAAGAGCGCAAAAGACTGAAATACCATGCTCATTTCACTTCTTCTCATATTTATAAGCTCTCTATCACTCAGCTTTGTAATATCTTTGCCGTTTATTATTACTTCCCCACTCGTGGGCTTGATAAGTCTATTAAGCATTCTCACAAGCGTTGATTTTCCTGAACCGGATAAGCCCATAACAACAAAAATCTCCCCTTCATTAATTGAAAATGAAGCATCCTGAACTCCCACATTATTCCCTGTCCTTTTAAAAATTTCATCCTTTGAAAGGCCTTGATTTAAAAGCTTCATAGCCTTTTCCGGAGTAGGACCAAAAATTTTGAATAAATTATTCACAACTATTTTTTGACTTTGACTCATTAACCCTCCAATTATGAGATATTAATTTTTTGGCTCTAACTTGAACTTTTTAGAAGAGATACAACGATTACTTACCTCTAACATAACAATCAACCATAACATATATATCACATTTGTCAAGTTTGCCACCCGAGACAAACCTTTTTGAAAAAGAGTCAGACACATTTTGCCGGCAACATTCGCATTAAAATATTTCAATATCTTGATTTTTCTGCTATAATTTCTACATGCGAACAATACTTTTAGTTTTTGTTATTTCAGCATTCAGCCTGATGTGTTTTGCCGGGGAAATACTTATAAAACAACTCGACTATGCCACAGAGCTTTACATTAAGGAAGACAAAGTAGAAATACTGTCTTCACAACTAAATGATAAAAATGCAACAATCACTTTTAATAAAAATATAGATATTAACGTTGAAAAGCTTTCAGACATTTTTATAAAAAACATGACTTCTGACAAAAATAAACTTTATATTTCACTAAAAATGCCTGCAAGTCTTGACACGGCAAAAGTTTCTGACGGAGTCAAAATTATTTTTTCCAAAAAAATCATTAACAACAATGCCAATGTAAAAAATGTAATAGAAAGTCCCAAGGCAATCACAGGAAAGAAAATTTTAAAAGACCCGCAGGCAGAAAGTGATATTTTGAAAATAAAAAATGCAATTAACAATGAAGATTATCAAAATGCCATATTGCAAATAAATGATTTTTTGTCAAAACACGGAGACGATATTTATGGACAAGAGGCATATTACCTTCTCGGGATAGCTTATATGGGGCTTGGAAAAATATCAGACAAAAATTACGTACAGGCCTCAGCAATATTTGAAGACTTTGCCAAAAGATTCACAAATAGCTATCTTTACATTGACGCATTATGGAATTCTGCTACTGCCAAAGAAAAAGCAGGCCTTTACTATGAAGCGATTTTCGAATACAGGAACATCATAAGCGCAATGCCTGAAACAGATATCGCAAGAAAGGCATACGAAAAAATAGGGTTAATTTATGAAAATATCGGGCAGTTTGATAAGGCAATAGAAAGCTACAAAGAAATGCTCAGCATATTCAAAATTGATAATGTAAAATTTTATGCAAAAATAGGTATGCTTTACAGCCAACTGAAAGATATAAATGCTGCATACGAATACTTTTCAAAGATAATTGATAAAGATATTGAGTACAATGAACTTGGGGAAGATATACTGTTCAGTCTTGCTGAAATTCTTGAAAAAAAAGAATTTTATAACAGGGCAATAGATGTATACGAGAAAATATACAATCTATTCCCCGATGGTAAATTTGCTGACCTTGCAATGTATAATGCTGCAAAAATATTTGAAAAAACCGGCAAAGATAAAATCGCCGACCAATTATACCTTGATACAAAAAACAAATATTACAACAAAAAAGGTGGTCTGCTGGCTGCTTTAAGATACGCCGACAAGTACCTTGATAAAAATATCACGGATTACTGGGTGGAATTTTTAAATTATGTTATCAATACCGATATAGACGTAAACATAAGAGCAGAGGGATATTTGCTTATAATCAGTTCTTACTTCAGAGAAAAAATATTTGACAAAACATTGGAATACATAAAAATATTTGAAACAAATTTCTTTGATTCACCATATCTTCAGCAGGTTTATGAAATAAAACAAAAAATTTACATGGAAAATGCAAAAAATTTCTTTATGCAAAATGACCTGAAAATGGCAAAAGCTGAAATTGACAAACTGCTCACGGAGTTTCCTGATACAAAATTTAAAGATGAAATAGGCAAGATACTTGAATATATAAAATTTACTGAAATCAACTCACTGCTTGAACAAAAAAAGTACCTGGATGCAATAAAATCATCTGAAGAGTATCTTGCCTCAAGAACTTCTTCCACAGATATTAAAAGATGGAAAAAACTCCTTGATAAAGCATATTACGAATACATATTGTCACTTGAAAATTCAGGCAACTTTGATGCTTCAGAGCTTTTTACAAAAGAATATTTTATAAACATACGTGAAGGGGAAAGCAGTAAAAAACTTCAGGATATACTCAACAGAAATCTTGTGCGCAAATTTTCAAAGCTTGCAGAAGACAGAAACTACATTGACATACTCAAATCGTACAATGACAATAAATCCTGGATAAAATATCTCTATCAGGATGCAAAAGAATCAATCTTCAGTTACGTTGCATACGCATATTACTCACTTGGCGAAATAAAAAGGGCAAAAGATATCATAATTCAAATCAAAGATGTAATAAATAATGAAGTTTTTATCATAAAACTCTTACTGAATGAAGACACCTTTAATTATGATATAAACAAATTAAATCAGGAGCAGTTGCAGTTTCTCGCCAAGGAGTTTTACAAAAATGACCCCAAAAGAGGTTTTAATGAACTCAAAAAATACAAGCAGGACTATAAATTATCTGTAATGTTAAGAAATATACTCACGGAAAAAATAACCGATGATGCGATTCTTAAGGATTTTTATACCGAAATTTTTAAGTTCAACATTTCAGAAGACAATGAACTCTCAAGAATATTATTTAAGGCAGGTGTATACTATTTCAACAACAAGAATTATCTTCAAGCCAGAAGCTTTTTTGAAAAATTATTTAACCTGAACAATATAGACAACAAAATAAAAGGGGATGCTGCATTTTACCTTGGTAAGATAGCCTTAAATGAAGGTAACAATGATGAGGCAATTAAATATTTTCAAAATGTGGCAGATAATTTCAAAGAGTCTGAATATTACGATAAAGCAACTGTTGAGTTGAGGGATTTAAATTGGAAAAAGAAACTAAGAAGTCAATAGATATAAAAGAGCTTCAGGAAGCATTTAAGATATTCAGCGAAGCATCATCCTCACTTACTGCAAGCTATGAAGCACTTAAAACAGAAGTTGAGAGGTTAAAGGATGAATTAAAAGAGAAAAACAGGCAGATAAAGGAATATGGAGAGCTTGTAGATACTATTTTAATGAACAGTAGCAGCGGAATACTGACAGTAAGCAATACATATGAAATTCTTCTGAAAAACAAAATTGCCGACAATACCATTAAAAATTTCGGCAAGGATTTTTTAAACAACCTTTACTCCTTCACTGAAAGTGGTATCTATGAGTTTAATATAAAAGAAAACTATTTCAAACTCAGTGTAAGTAAATTTAATATGAACAATATTTTTGGCCTTATCTATATATTTGATGACATCACAACTCTGAAAATTACGGAAATTGAGAAAAGCCGCAACGAAAAGTTGACCCTTATGGGCGAAATGGCAGCAAATATTGCCCATCAAATAAGAAATCCGCTCGGCAGCATCGAACTTTTCACATCAATACTGCAGAGAGATATTTCCGCTGACACCGAAAAAACAAAACTTACCGGCGCTATTTTGAAAGGGGTAAAGACTATCAATAATACCATCTCAAATATTCTTTTATTTACCAAGGATGTAAAAGTGAACAAACAAAAATGTTACATTTCTGACATAATTGATGATGTTGTGTTGTATCTTATGCACCTTATGAAAGATAAAAACATTATTTTTCAAAACAAAATCAATGAAGAAGATACTGCTTATTGCGATGTGGAGCTTATAAAGCAGTGCATTATGAACCTTATACACAATGCAATCGATGCAGTGGATGAAAACGGTAAAATTGTTGTAACATCTTTTTGCAATGAAAAACATTCAGTAATTGAAATCACTGACAACGGTAAAGGGATACCTGAAGAATTTTTAAACAGGCTGTTTATACCATTTCAGACTACAAAAGCAAAAGGGACAGGTCTTGGATTATCAATTGTCTATAAAATCATAAAAGCTCATGGTGGCAACATTATTCCTGAGAGCAAACAAAGAGAATACACCTCTTTCAAAATTATACTGCCAAATAAATAGTGAGGGGATTATGGTTGACAAAAAAAGCATTCTTATAGTGGATGACGATGACAATATGCAAAGTGCGCTTTTTGAGACGGTAAAAAGGATGAATTTTGATGTGGATGTGGCATCGGATGGAAGTGAAGGGTTTGATATGGCAATGAAAAAGCCTTATGATTTGATAATTTCCGATATCCGTATGCCAAAGATTGACGGTCTTAAAATGTACGAAATGCTCAAATCCGCCGGGATAAATACCCCAATATGCTTTATTACTGCCTACGGAACTGTGGACAATGCCGTAAAAGCCTTAAAAGAAGGTGCATTCGATTTTATCATAAAACCATTCCCTATCGAAGCTATTGAAGAGATGATAAAAAGGGTATTTGAAATAAAAGATGCCATAAAAACCCCATCCGATAACCCAACCAACCTTGTCTATAAAAGTAAATTCATGGAAGAAGTATTTAACATTTCAAAAGATATTGCCCCTACTGAGGCAACAGTTCTTATTACAGGGGAATCAGGGACTGGCAAAGAGGTTGTTGCCAGATTTATCCATGAAAACAGTAAAAGAAAAGGGGAATTTGTTGCGATAAATTGCGCAGCTATACCTGAAAGTCTTATTGAAAGTGAGCTTTTTGGTTATGAAAAAGGTGCCTTTACCGGGGCTGTCAGTAAAAAGGCGGGAAAATTTGAGCTTGCTGACGGTGGGACGCTCCTTCTTGATGAAATTGGAGAAGTCCCTTTAAATCTACAGGCAAAACTGCTTCGTGTGCTGCAAGAAAAAGAGATAGAAAGGCTTGGGTCCACCACCAAACAAAAAGTAAACGTAAGAATTATAGCTACAACCAACAGAAACCTGAAAACAGAAGTGGAAAAGGGAAATTTTAGAGAAGATTTATATTACAGACTAAATGTTATAAATATAGAATTGCCCCCTTTGAGAAAGAGAAAAGAAGATATAATCGCTATGACAAGTTTTTTTATAAAAAAATACAGCGAAATAAATTCAAAACCTTTAAAGAAGCTTTCTCAGGAAACAGTAAACCATTTACTAAGTTACGATTGGCCTGGAAATGTCAGGGAATTAGAACATACGATTGAGAGAGCTGTAATACTTTCCAAAGAAAAATACATCACCCCGAGAGATTTATTTTTACACGGCATAACATTCAATGACACACTCTCAAGTGAGCAAAAAATCCAACCGATAGCATATGAAAATAATATTCATGAAGAGCATGATAACATAAAATTAGAAGCCGGTGTCACAATCTCTCAAATGGAGCAAGAGCTTATATTAAAAACCTTAAGAGAAGTTGACGGCAACCGTACCAAAGCTGCAGAGCTGTTAGGGATCACTGTCAGGACTTTGCGCAACAAGCTCAACGAATATAGAGAAAAAGGTATTGATTTGACAGGTATCGATTAAGTGTATTGTAAAAAAAAGGGAAGCCCAAGCTTCCCTTTCAATTTATTTTAAGTTCATCATCTTTTTGAAACTGATTCTTAATCTTTCGATTGCTTTTGAAAGCTCTCCAATTTCATCTTCCCGATGGATTTCGGCAGATACATTTATCTCGCCCGTACTAATCTTATCTGCCTGATCAGTCAGTTTTTTTATAGGCTTAACGACAATTACATTCATCAAATAAACCATAATTACAAGCAAGACTGCCATGGTAATCCCAAAAAATGAAGCATAATAAATACGGTTTTGCTTAATTTGCTGAATGATATCCTCTATCGGTATTGTAATACTTATTCCACCCTCAATGCTGCCAAGCTCATAATTAGGATGACATTTAAGGCAAAATTGTGAAGTAACCATCGGTTTAACATAACGTAGTATTTTTTTATCAAAATCAAACTTATATATCTCAGCATCAGGACTCATTGCTCTAAATTTCATCAATGCCTGGTTTTCAAAAGCATCAGATAAATTTTTAGGATTAAGTGGCTTTGGACTCACAACCCTAAATTTGTAATCTTTATTACCCAAACTTGCATCGGAAAGCTCTGCCAGCACAATAGATGTATTTTTCCTCGCATATCTTCCTTCTTTTACAATATACCTGTCATCTTTTATATCTTTAATCCATATACCGCCATTCTTACCAATCCATGTTTTCAAATAATCTAGCTGTTGATAAATAACCTGTGCTTGTTTCAGCTTTTGATCCATAATTTCTGTTTTTTTCTGCTGATCCATAATAAAATAAAAAGCACCAAAAATAATCAGTAATACAATAAAAATTGCAAAGTTAATCTTGGATTGAATACTTTTAAACATAACAACCTCCGGTTATAATAAAATCTAATCCTTCAATTTTTCAGTTATCTTCCCTTTCATCAAATCAATAAACTTTTTTCTGTCCTCAATCTTATCTATCTCTTTGGAAAGGTTTTCTATAATAGTGTGCATCTGATAAACATTCATCTTCTCTTTCTTTTGAACATTCTTCTCAACTATCAGTGATGCAACAGGCCCTATAAATAAAGATAAGGACTTAATAAGGCAATCATTAAAATCTGAACATTCAAGACTATATTCATCCAGTACATCCCCACCACTTGAACCTGATAGTTCATCTTCATCAACATCAACGGCAGAGAGCTTTTTTAGTTCATTTATCTTTTCAACACATTCCTGCAAATCCATATGACACGAATCTGCCAGCTCATTCAAGTCCTTTTTCCCATCAATCAATATAAAAAGCCTTCTAAGTTTTATATCATTTACCTTGAGCTCATTAAGACCAATTAACTTTCGGGGCACAACATTTGGATTCATTACTTCCTCCATTAAAATAAACTATGCACATTTTAATTTTAACACAATTTTATAAACATGCAATAAAATCAAATAGTTTAATTAAATTTTTTCAAAATCCTGAATATTTCCTTTCAAAGAACCTTTAATCCAAATAACCTGATAACCTTCAATCAAAAAATTTTGATTCAACAAAATTTCCCTGCCCGATACGATATCAATATTTTTATCAGAACAAAAATATTTTCTAAATTTTGATAAATCAATTTTAATTATATCGTCAGACACATTTGTTATACTCAAAATACATTCATCTTCATCATTCAGATATCTGAAAACACAAAACAGTCTGTTGTCTATCTCAAAAATTTTTTGCTTAAAATTTGGACTAAAAGCTTTCTCACTACTTCTAATAGCAATTAGCCTTGTCAACAAATTCAGAATTTTTGATTGAATGGCATCTTTATCATCTAAAATCTCTTTTATCTCTTTATATTTAAAAACTTTTCTATTAATACTCCTTGTTTGTTTCTCTTTTAACACTGCTTCCCCGTCATTTTTTGTGCCGAGAAGCCCATGAATATAGATACCAGGCACCCCCACTAAGCTGAGTGCAATAGCACGAGAGGCAATAAATTTTTTTATCCCCTTATCTTCGACTGTGGAATCACCATTTAATGCACTGTACCAGGTGATATTTAGCTCATATGGAACCTCTTCACCATTTTGGTCTGTCCTGTAGGAGATATATCCACCATTTTCAATAGTTTTCAACACCATGTAGTTTATTTCTCTTTCATCCAAGATACCGCTTACAGGCAAAACCCCTATTCCATCATGAGAATCAAGGAAGTTAAAAAAAGTTGCGTAATCGTTAAGGCTGTCTATAGTAGAAGCCCATTTTGATAAAACAGTAGTATCTTCCCTTAAAAACGCATGCAAAACAAGTGGCGGAAGAGCAAAATTATATACCATCTGAGCTTCATCATACCCATTTCCAAAATATTGTATGTTTTTCTCATGAGGCACATTGGTCTCTGTTACAAGTTTTACATATGGCGCCGTTATATCCAATATATCCCTAAAAAGTTTAATTATTGCATGAGTTTCCTTCAGGTGAGCACACTCTGTCCCCAACTCCTCCCAAAGATAAGTAACAGCATCAAGCCTTATAAGACTTGCCCCCATCCTGACATAAAAAAGTAATATTTGAATCATTTTCGTGAGTACCTTAGGATTCCTAAAGTTTAAATCGATTTGGTCACTGCTAAAAGTTGTCCAAACAAGTTTTGGCCCGTCAATGGTAAGAAATTCAGTAAATAAAGGAGTTGTCCTTGGCCTCACAATAAGCTTCAGATGCTCTTCAGATATCATCTTTGAGGTTGAAATCGTGATAAAAAAGTCTCTAAATTCGGGGTCACCGTTTAAAAATGACTGAAACCATGCACTTTTTGATGAAATATGGTTAAAAACACCATCAAACATGAGTGAGAACTCTTTGCTCAAATTATGTATATCTTCCCAAGTGCCGATTCTGTGGTCAACTTCGGTAAAATTCTTAACAGAAAATCCTCTATCAGAGCTGTAAGGGTAAAAGGGTAAGATATGAACTGAATTAAACACATTTTTAAGATATTTTTTGCAAAAATCAGCTATATGTTTTAGGGGCTTTTTATTCCCCCCTACAATCATATCTCCATATGTTATGAGAACAGTATCACGGGAAGTAAACTTTTCTCTGTTCTCGGGAATAAAATCAAATCCTTTTTTTATGTAAGCATGATGTACCTTTACAAGCCTCTCTATTTCACCATAAATCTTTTTACCTGTATCACTACCATACAGCAAAAAAAGTCTGTTTAATATTTTCCCCTTATATTTTGGCGGGATTAAGAAAAGTTCTTTAGAATAATCAGGCTCATTCAAGTAAACAGGTCTAATAATATCAACCCTCCGTAAAGCTTGCTATCGCCTCATCTACCGTTTTATATAACTTTAAAATCTTATTTAAATGGGTAATTTCAAGTATTTCCAGTACTCTGTCACTCAAAACCACAAGCCTGACATCCCCATTGTTATTTTTACAAATAGATATTTTAGACACAAGCGCACCCAAACCGCTTGAATCGATAAAGTTTGTCTTACTCATGTCAATTACTATCTTAAAAATCCCCTTGGAAACAGTATCTGAAATCATATCTTTCAACTCAGGAGAGTTTGCAGCATCAATCCTCTCCGGTGTTTCAACAACAAAAATTTTTTTATCTTCCAATAATTTTGAAGTAAAGCTCATCAACTTGCCCCCTTGTGCATTGTATATAATTTTACACTTCATTAATTATAGACACATATTAATATTAAAGCTTCATAGATAATATTACCTTGATTTATTTTAAAATTCAATTAATGATTTTTGTTGCCCCGCTAATTATTTTGGAATATAGAAACAGGGCAAAATAATATTCAATTATATTTAGGGAGAATAATGAAATTAATATTTTTACCCCTTCTAAGTGCTATACTGCTCACACTCTCATCACCGGGGTTAGATTTGTGGTGGCTAAGCTTTATCAGTTTTATTCCTGTATTATTTTCTCTTAAAGACAAAAAATATTTTTTTACTAAGACACTGATTTTTTCAACCACATATTATTTTTTCAATCTGTTTTGGATTAATTCCTCCGTTAGCCACTTTGGAGGGGCGCCGCTAATCATAGGGGTTCTTGCGGTATTTGGATTATCCCTATACATGTCTATATATCTTTTGCTCTTTTTTTATCTGAATTTAAAAACAGATAAAATTGTTATTTCAGCTTTAGTGTTTGTAGTAATCGAAATCTTAAGGTCAAAAATTTTTACCGGATTCCCCTGGCTTAACCTCGGGCTAATACCATATAATTCTCAAATCTTTACAAATTTCTACTCAATATTTGGCGAATACGGCGTATCTTTAATAATTATTCTTGTCAATCTATCCCTTTACAAAGTGCTTTCACAAAAAAATACCAAGCAACTTATCCCGACCGGTATCGTTATCTTATTGCTGATTACATCAAATGTAATTAAGCCAGAAATAAAATACAACAAATCATTAAATATATCTATAATACAGCCTGCCTATAAACAGGAAGAGAAGTGGCTACCTGAAAAAAGGGAAGAAATAAAAAATTTGGTAATTTCAATGATAGAGATTGCATCAAAATCAAAATCAGATTTAATCCTTTTACCGGAATCTGTTTTCCCTTTTTTTATTCAAGCTGACAATTTAACTTTTAGCTATATAACAGAATCTTCACTAAAAAAAGATTTGCTGCTCGGAAATATCCGCTATGACCAAAAATTAAATTACTACAATAGTGCTTTCTTTTTCTCAAAAGGTAGCTACCAATATTATGACAAAATGCACCTTGTCCCATTCGGCGAGTATTTCCCGCTTAAAATAATCACAGCCCCTATCAGCAGATACTTTTTTGGGGATGCAAAAGATTTTTCAAGGGGAAAAGTGCACAAGGTATTTAACTCAAACAATATCAATATACTCCCTCTGATATGCTATGAAAGTGCTTTTTACGATATAATATTTAATGCTTTTAAAGATAAATCACCTGACATGCTTGTAATACTTTCAAATGACAGTTGGTTTGGGGAAACATTAGGCAGGACTCAACATTTTGCCATTGATATCGTGAGGGCTAAAGAGTTTATGAGACCGGTGATAAGAGTAACCCAATCGGGCATATCAGCATATATCAACGAAAAAGGTGAAATAATAAATAAAATTGGCAACAATAAACAAGACATAATAGAAGCTAATGTCAACATTGATAGCAATAAGAGAAGCCTTTTTTCAAAATACGGATACCTCTGGCTTGGTATTTATGCTTTAATTTCTCTTATTTTCAGTGTGAAAAGGGAAAGATATTAAAAACATATAAGAAACCTATTGATTTGAAAAAGAAAAAGATATAATAATGTGAAACCCAAATTTGGAGGTTGATATGTTTGGACTTGGAACACAAGAAATTTTAATAATATTAGTAATAGCACTTGTTATTTTTGGTGCAGGAAAACTCCCTCAGATTGGAGAAGGGATGGGGAAAGCCATTAAAAACTTTAAAAAGGCGGCTAAAGAAACCGAAGATGCTATAGACATCACTCCTGAATCTGACAAAAAAACTGCAGAGAAAAAGGAAGCCGACAATAACAAAGAAGCGTAAGTTTTCAGTTGCAATAGACATTGGTGCTGGCACACAGGATATTCTAATATACTGTGATGGCCAGCGGCCAGAAAATTTTATCAAATTAGTCTATCCATCCCCTACCAAAATATTCGCTGATAAAATAGAAAATTATAGCAGAGATATTTTTATTGGTGGCAGTTTGATTGGAGGAGGCCCGATAGTCTCTGCACTCAAAAATCATCTTAAAAAAGGGTTTTCCGTGTTTGTAGAAAAAAAGGCGGCAAAAACCATTAGGGATGACCTAAGCGAAGTAGCTGACTTGGGCTTTAATTTGGTTGAAGCTGTTGAAAATCCGGATATATTTTTATCAGAAATAGATTTTAACCTTATAGATACTCTTTTGAAAATATACGACAATTATGATTTAGAGTATAATGTTGCCGTACAGGACCATGGATATATTCAGGGGCAGTCTGACAGAGTCACAAGAATGAACTTCTTGGAAGATTTCTTGAAAGACGGTCTTAAAAACGCATTTTTCCCTTCAAATCACGAAATACCAAATACTTTTTCAAGGTTTAATAGTATTTACAATGAGCTGGTTAAGAAAGGGATAGAAAATTTTAGCATCACAGATACGGCAATTATCGCAGCACTCGGCGCCGTTTACAATAATGAAAAATGGCCTGCAGTGACAGTTGATATTGGAAACGGACATACATTTGCCTGTTTGGTAGACAAAGATTATAAGGTTTTAGGTTTTTTTGAACATCATACAAAAATGTTAACCCCCGAAAAGTTTAAATATTTTATTGATAAGCTCATTGAAGGAAGCATTACTAACAAAGAAGTATATGATGACAAAGGGCATGGTGCAAAAATATTCAAACCTTATTCATACAAAAATCTTCCTATTTTAGTTACCGGCCCCCAAAGAAGGAGTTTGGTAAATGAAGGTGGAAACATCGTATTTGCATCCCCTCTCGGTGATATGATGATTACCGGGCCTGTTGGAATATTCATGCAACAGAATTTGTTATGAACAAAGTAGTAATCGGAAAATATATTCATAGAAACTCTTTTATCCACAGACTAAACCCTATTACAAAATTTTTATCTACAATTGTATTTCTAATTTTTATAGGGCTTAAATTTGACCTACTAAGCTTTATATTTTATACGATAATAGCTGTCGCAATAACCTTACTTTCAAGAATAAAGCCAATGGAAATACTTACACTGCTAAAACCTTTCAGATACCTTTTGATATTTACTTTCGCTATTCAGCTTTTTTATGACAATAATAACGGTTTAAACTATATAGCTGCATTTTTATACACTTGTAAATTTTCCCTTATGATTATAATATCTTCCCTTTTTACAATAACCACAAAACCAATTGATATAGTTAAGATAGTATATATAATTCTTAAGCCGTTTAAAGTTTTTGGGGTAAATCCAACAGAAATGGCCACATCATGTATAATTGCAATAAGATTCATCCCACTTATCTTTGAAGAGGCAGATAAAATAATAACTGCTCAAAAACTAAGAGGGATAATCCCTAAAAAGGGTTTAAGACTATTATTCTCCCTTCATACATTTTTAATACCTCTTTTCAATAGGGTTTTTTATTATGCTGAGCAGATATCGATTACATTAAATTACAGAACAAATTGGGAGCATATATTGACCATTGATAAAATGAGAAAATTAGATATTCTCTTAATCACTTCGATAATAGCAGGATGTTATGGAATCAGTATACTATAACAAAAAGTGTATAGTAGAATATGACGGCACTAATTTTCACGGATGGCAAATCCAAAAAGATTTAAGGACCGTCCAAGGTGAAATAGAGGAAAAGCTCACAAAAATATTCAAAAAAAGGGTATGTATAATCGGCTCAGGAAGGACTGATACCGGAGTTCATGCATTAGGGCAGGTTTTTAATTTCAGGGCTGAAAAATACATCAACAATGACTCTCTTAGATTGGGGCTTAACAGTCTTTTAAGTAATGACATTACAATACTTAGCTGTGAAGATGTGGAACATAACTTTCATGCTCAAAAAAGTGCCAAATCAAAAACATACGTTTATAAAATACTCACAAGGGAAAATAGGTCATCTTTATTGAGAAACAGAGTGTGGTGGTTTAGGAGAAAAATTGATATTAAAAAATTAAAAGGTTATTTGGATTATTTTGTAGGGGAGCACGACTTCTCAAGTATGTGCACTAAAAAAAGTATCAAAGACAACAATATTCGCACAATAAACTTCATCAACATAAACATGGAAAACGAAATTATAAACCTTGAAATCAACGCAAACGGTTTTTTGCATAACATGGTAAGAAATATTGTCGGTACAACAATATTTCTGTACAAAAAAGATGCACCATTTAGCGAAGTAAAATATATTTTGGAAAAAAAAGATAGGGAGTTTGCAGGACCTACTGCTCCCCCG
This sequence comes from Deferrivibrio sp., assembly GCF_055117995.1. Lineage (NCBI taxonomy): Bacteria > Pseudomonadati > Deferribacterota > Deferribacteres > Deferribacterales > Deferrivibrionaceae > Deferrivibrio > Deferrivibrio sp. The sequence goes on from NZ_JBSQOT010000002.1 coordinate 76,606, forward strand.
CAAGGTTTGTACTTAAAAGAAGTTTTTTACTGACTTTAACCCTCTGATAGCCTTATTGTTGTCATAACCTCATACACCATATATCTTTCATACCATCTTGAAAACTCTTCATCCGCCCATCTTAAATCTTCCTCAAGGATACTCTCTTTCAACAAATCATATTCCTCTTCATATTCTTTTAACTTTTCTCTGTAAGATAATGGCAGATGCTCAAACATATCTCTAAATCTTGTTATCTCTTTTTTCAAAAAAAGATATCTTTCTCTCATACTATCCTCCAATTTAGAAAAATTCTAATATAAATACCTTATTTAATCAAGACAAAAAATATCCTATTTTAGCCCTTTTAACAGAAAGCTCAGATACACTACCTTAAATAATGTTGAATTTTAAATTATTTAGTGTTATTTTCGGGTATGAAAAATATTTTAATCCTTGGACTTGGCAATCTGCTTATGGATGACGACAGCGCCGGTGTCGTTATCACTCAAGAGCTTAAAAATGAAATTCTGGAAGATGAGCAATTAAAAATTGTCGAAGGTGGAACTCTAGGGCTTGACCTCCTAAACTATATTGCATGGGCAGATAAGTTGATAATTGTAGATGCAATAGATATGGGATTTGAGCCTGGAACAGTTATCCGTGCAGAAGGTCAAGATATCGACCCAATATTTGAAAGTAAGCTTTCCCCCCACCAGATGGGGCTGAAAGATATACTTTTAGCAGCTGAGCTCATCGGTGACAGACCCGAAGAAATAGTACTTTTTGGAATTCAGGTAGAAAGTATTCAAATGAATATGACACTATCTGAAAAGGTAAAGAAAAACATGCAAAAACTTAAAAGTAAAGTCATTGAAGAACTTAATATAAGTAAAAACTTTTCAAGAGGTTAATATGATAAAATTCACAAAAATGAGTGGCTCGGGGAACGATTTTATCCTTATAGATAACAGGGATAAAAAGATTGATTACAATAAGAACTTTATTGAGAAGGTATGCAAAAGATCACTTTCAGTGGGGGCAGACGGGATAATCTTTATAGAAAAGTCAACAGTGTCAGATTTTAAATGGGCTTTTTTCAATTCTGACGGATCAGAAGCGGAAATGTGTGGTAACGGCTCAAGATGTGCTGCCAGATTTGCCTACCTTAATAATATAGCAGGTAAACAGATGAAATTTGAGACTCTCGCAGGCATAATAGAAGCTGAAATAAAAGAAGGGGTTAATGTTAAGGTACAACTTACGCAACCTTTTGATGAAAAATTAAATTTTAATGTGGATGATTATAAGTTATCTTACATAAATACAGGTGTCCCACACGCTGTCATTGAAACTGATAATACCGAAAGTGTTGATATTGTAAAATCAGGTGCTTTTTTGCGTTATCACAATCATTTTGCACCTGCAGGGACAAATGTGGATTTTTATGAAGTAGTCAATGACAACACTGTAAAAATGAGAACATATGAAAGGGGTGTTGAAGCTGAAACGCTTGCCTGTGGCACGGGTGCCGCAGCCGTTTCAATAATTGCTTCTAAAAATAATAAGTTAAAATCTCCTATAACTGTAATCACAAGAAGTGGACTGAAGCTAAAAATTTATCTTGAAAATGAAAAAGTATACCTTGAGGGTGAAGCAAGAGTTATTTATACAGGTGAATTAGACAGGGAAGCTTTTGAATACTAATAGATGGAGGATGTTATGTTTAAGGGAAGTATTGTAGCAATTGTAACACCGATGAAAAATAACAAAGTTGACGAGGAAGCTTTAAGGCGTTTGGTGGAATTTCAAATTGAAAATGGGACTGACGGCATTGTTCCTTGCGGGACCACAGGTGAATCAGCAACACTTACCTATGAAGAGCATTGCCAAGTAATCGATATAGTAATCGATCAAGTCAAAAAAAGAGTACCCGTAATTGCCGGGACAGGTTCAAACAGCACGCATGAAACAATATTCTTAACTGAACATGCTAAAAAAGCAGGAGCTGACGCAGCTTTGGTAATAACTCCTTATTATAATAAACCGACCCAAGAAGGTCTTTATCAGCACTTTAAGGCTGTGGCCGAAGCTGTCGATATACCGATAATTTTATACAATGTCCCCGGAAGGACAGCTTGCAATATGTTGCCTGAAACTGTCATTAGACTTTCAAAGATAAAAAATATCGTGGGCATAAAAGAGGCAAGCGGCTCACTTGACCAGGCCACAGAAATTATTCTTAATACCGACGATGAATTTGCACTTTTAAGCGGGGAAGACTCTTTATCTTATCCACTATACTGTATCGGAGCAAAAGGGGTAATCTCAGTTGCCACCAATATAGTCCCTGACCTTATGGCAAAAATGTGCGACTCATTTGAAGCCGGTGACTATAAAACTGCCCTTGAAACACACTTAAAGCTCTTCCCTCTTTTTAAAGCAATCTTTTTTGAAACAAATCCTATACCTGTCAAAAAGGCAGTATACTTAATGGGGCTTATTGAGGATGAAATTAGATTACCTCTAGTAAAAATGACCAAAGCAAATGAGGACAAACTTAGAAAAGTATTAATAGACCTTGGAATAAATTTAAAGAATTGAGGGATAATGTATGGTTAATATAGGCGTAATCGGTGCAGCAGGAAGAATGGGGAGAAGAATAATAGCCCTTAGCAGTGAAGATGCTAATGCCAACGTCACTGCTGCCTACGAATATTCAGAGTCCGAGTTTTTGGGACAAGATTCAGGGATTTTGGCAGGGATAGGCGAAACAGGTATAAAAATTGAGTCCGACATAGAAAATGCAAAAAATAAGTGTGATGTCCTAATAGACTTCACAGGTGCCAAACCGACAATGAATAACCTTGAAAAATACAGGGTAGCAAATATACCGCTTGTAATCGGCAGCACTGGTTTTGAGCCGGATGAAATTGAAAAAATTAAAGAGCTTTCAAGGGATATTCCTGTTGTATTTGCCCCAAATATGAGCCTTGGGGTCAATCTTACACTAAAAGTCCTTGAAATGGTGTCAAAAGCCATTGGAAATATTTATGATATTGAAATCATAGAATCTCATCACAGGCTTAAAAAAGATGCTCCCAGTGGAACTGCAATGAAAATGGCTGAAGTAATAGCAAATGCCCTTAACAGGGATTTGGAAAAAGACGCCGTATATTGCAGAAGAGGTCTTATTGGGGAGAGAACTGACAAGGAGATCGGTATACAAACTATAAGAGCAGGCGATATTGTAGGTGAACATACGGTTATGTTTTGTGGCCAGGGGGAAAGGATAGAAATTACCCACAAGGCTCATACAAGGGATACATTTGCAAAAGGTGCAATTTCAGCTGCAAAGTGGTTAAAAAATCAAAAAGCTGGACTTTACAGCATGTTTGACGTACTTGGTTTGTAAAAGAAGGCGACCAAATGGTCGCCTTCTTTTATTCAAACTTAGAAATATCTCTAACCGCACCCCTTGCGGCGCTGGTTGTAAATATTGAATAAGCTTTTAGTGCAGCAGAAATTTTTCTATCTCTGTCTACTGGTTTAAAGCCTCTCTTTTCGATTTCTTTTCTTCTTCTTGAAAGTTCATCGTCTGTAATATCTATCTCAATCTTTCTGTTTGGGATATCTATTTTAATTATATCCCCTTCATTTACGAGCGCTATATTTCCACCCTCAGCAGCCTCTGGAGAAACATGACCTATCGACAGTCCTGATGTCCCACCTGAAAACCTACCATCGGTAATTAACGCACAAACCTTGCCAAGCCCTTTTGATTTAAGATAGCTTGTGGGGTAAAGCATCTCCTGCATTCCTGGCCCACCTTTTGGCCCCTCATATCTTATTATCACCACATCGCCAGGCACTATTTTATCAGATAAAATGGCATTTACCGCATCTTCCTGACTTTCAAACACTCTTGCTTTGCCTGTAAATTTCAAAATACTTTCGTCCACACCGGCAGTTTTTACAATACACCCATCATAAGCCAGATTTCCATAAAGCACGGCAAGCCCCCCATCCTGACTGTACGCATTTTTCTTATCCCTTATACACCCCTTTTCTCGGTCGGTGTCAAGCTCCCAATATTTATCCTGTGAAAATGGCTCAAGGGTCGGCACATTTCCCGGTGCTGCAGAATAAAACTTAAGGGCATCAGCATCTTTATTTACAATATCCCATTTTTTAATGGCATCTTTTAGTGAATCTGTATGAACAGTCTTTACATCTGTGTGTATCAGGCCTGCCCTGTCAAGCTCACCCAAAATCCCCATTATTCCACCTGCTCTGTGAACATCTTCAATATGGTATTTGTCAGTAGAAGGGGCAACCTTGCAAAGATGAGGGACTTTTCTTGACAATCTGTCAATATCAGCCATTGTAAAATCAACACCTGCTTCATAAGCTATTGCAAGAAGATGAAGCACAGTATTTGTTGACCCACCCATTGCAATATCAAGGGTCATTGCATTTTCAAAGGCTTTAAAATTTGCGATAGACCTTGGCAACACCGACTCATCATTATTCTCATAATAAGCCTTTGTAAGCTCTACAATTCTCTTGCCAGCACTTACAAAAAGCTCTTTTCTTAATTTATGTGTGGCAACCAAAGTGCCGTTTCCAGGAAAAGCAAGACCCAATGCTTCTGCAAGGCAATTCATGGAATTTGCAGTAAACATTCCGGAACAAGAGCCACATGTTGGGCAGGCTGAGCGTTCCATAATGACTGTCTCTTCATCCGTCACTTCATCACTTACAGCAGCTACCATAGCATCCACAAGATCCATTTTTTTGGGCTTGCCCCTTAATTCTGCCTTGCCAGCCTCCATAGGTCCACCTGAAACAAATATGGCAGGGATGTTTAATCTCATGGCGGCCATCATCATCCCAGGGGTAATCTTGTCACAATTTGATATACACACCATAGCATCCACACAATGGGCATTGAGCATGTATTCTACAGAATCTGCAATCAACTCCCTTGACGGAAGACTGTACAACATCCCATTATGTCCCATTGCAATCCCATCATCAATAGCTATGGTATTCATCTCTTTGGGCACTCCACCAGCCTCACGGATTGCTTCGGCAACGATATCACCTATATTCTTCAAATGTACATGACCTGGAACAAACTGGGTATATGAATTAACTATTGCTATAATCGGTCTGTCAAATTCATTTTCCTTAGTACCGGTAGCACGCCAGAGGGCTCTTGCTCCGGCCATATTCCTTCCTTGAGTTGAGGTAAAAGATCTGTATCTTGGCATAACTCCTCCGTTATTTTTTATAGCAGTTTATACTATAATTGAAAAATATCACAAAGGTTTTTCAAAATAAAGTTATTATTTGACATTTCACCGCATCAATAAATTTATATTTTCTGTATTATTTTTATAAAATTTTATTGTCATTCGTTTTTTTTATGCTAAAATTTGTTCATGCACATAATTTTCAGACAACATGATCAATTTTTCAGTGTGGAAGATAATTTTGTTGAAATGTTTATGTTATCAAAGCATTATTACACTATTTCTATCGTACCGGATTTTATAAACGGCTTTGAAAACATAAAGGGGGATATTTACCCTATAATCAGCATTTTCGGCATTGTTAATAAAGAACCGCAGAAAGAGTCCCCACTTTACCTTCTAAAACTTAAAGAGCCATACAATATGTTACTATACAGCACTGTAAAGCCAAATCTTATTGAAATTCTGGAAAACACACCAAAAGTTGAAATGCAGGCAAATCTGAAAGGGGTTTGCAACTTCGCATTCAGAATGGGCAATGATACTATTTACAATTTAAATCTTAATAAAATTGAAAATTCACTTATAGATTACCAAAAGTACAATATGAACGGAGATGCTTATGATAAAAAAAGTATTTAGCCTAAAAACTATTGTCTACTCAAGGCTTATTTTCCTGTCAGTATTATTTTTTATATTTATGCTTTCAATATTGGCACTGACATCCAATCTTATAAACAAGCTTTATGATAAACATACCTATTTAATCCAGGAAAACATCGTAGAATTGATTGAGTCAAAAATCGATGCTGAAGTTAGCAATATTGAAAACACCTTTACCAAAATCCATCTCATGGCTGATAAAAACAATGGAAATATTTATGAGGTTATAAAAAATTCCTCGGCCGGAAATAATACCAAATTTAATCTGTATGAATTTTCTGATCAAACGTATCTTTTGATATATGCAAGCTCGGAAAAACCGGCAAATACTATTAAATTTAATCCGGAAATAACAACGGCTGTTTATGCAGGTGGAAGCAAAATATACAAATCCCTTTCAAAAGACAATATCATTTTGAACGGATATTACGGATATGAATATAAAGACAAAAAATACGTTTTGCAAGTATATAAGACTGTGCCATTAAAACTTGCTCAGGTTGAAAATCTTGAGATTTTAAATGACGCTTCTTACAAATTTGTTGGATTTGATAATGAAGAAATCGGGGCATCCACCAAAAATATCAATGTAAACCCAAATACACATTTTGTATCAGCCACAAAACAATTTATAAAAATATCTTTTGACACAAGCAAAGATACTGCAAACGCAAGCACACTAATAATCGTTGGTCTTTTAATACTTTTTATATTCTGGCTTATAACAGAAATTTTCTACTATAAATTTTCCAACAAGCCTATAATAGAAATCACCAACTCACTTACCAGCATATTGAATAATGAAAGACAGGTAAATTTTAGTGAGCAGCATATTGAAGAATATGACAGGGTTTCAAAAACAATTCAGGCTGTAATTGATAAATTGTCATCCCAGCAGCAACAAATGGAAGTACTTCTTAACAGATTGCCTATCCCTGTAACGGTAATAGACAATAAATTTAATTTTATTTACAGAAACAGTTTCTTCAACAATATGCTTTCCCTGCCTGATGATATAGGTGACCAGAATTTTCTTGATATAATTCCAGAAACATTAAAAGTAATTGAAACAAATCTCACAACTTTTATGAATTCTCCAAAGCAAAAAGATAAATTTGAACTGTATGACCCGAAAAAAGATGAATACTATATCGTAAGATTTGGGAAAATTTCAGATGAAAAAGGGAAAACCGTTAATACCATTATCCTCTTCAATGATATTACTTTCCAGAAAAAAGAGTTTGAAAATCAGAAAAAGAGAAAAGAAGAGATTGAAAATATTCTTCTAAACATTGAAGAGTCTGTAATGAGGCTGTCTGCATCATCTTCAGAATTAAAAACTTCTGCAGAGTCCCTTAGCACAATGCTTGCACAGCAAAACACAAGCCTTGCTGAAACAAATGTTGCTATACAGGAACTTACGACCTCAGCAGACAACATTCTTACAAAAACAAAACACATACTTGATGTCTCAGGAAAGGTTGACAACGCCTCACAGGTTGGATTCGGAGAGGTGGAAAAGTCTGTAGTGAAGTTAAACTCCGTAATTAAAATTACCGACGAATTGACAGATACAATCTTTCAACTTAATAAAAAAACACACAATATAAATAAAATATTGAAGACAATATATGAAATTTCCGAGCAAACAAATCTGCTTGCCTTAAATGCATCAATTGAATCAGTTAGAGGGGAAACCAACAGTATGGCATTTAAAATCATTGCTGAAGAGATAAGGGAGCTTTCAGACAAGACCTACAGTTTCAGCAAAGAAATAGAAAAAGAGGTCGAGGAAATAACTGATTTCGGCTCAAAATCTGTTATGACAGTTGAAGAGGCAGAAAAATTAATTAAAAACATGCTGGAACATATGCAGGAAAACAAAGGAAATTTTGAGTTTATCAAGAATGAAGCAGACCATATAAACAAACATTTAATAGAAATAAATGAAGTAATAAAAGATTTGAACAATGCTTCAAATGACATTCTGACCACGTCAAACGACCTGTCTCTTGCTATGAAAGATGCTCTTAAATCAGCAAAAGAATCTCAGGATGCAAGCCAGGATGTAGACAGCGTTATCAAAAATTTAAACGAAACACTGGCTCATTTGGGTAAACTTAAGTAATGATAGATGATAAGAAACTAAGAGACCTATTTGTTGACGAAGTTTTGTATCATATAAGGTCAGCCCGTGATTTTTTGAACAAGTCTTTTGAATCATCTCAAGTCAGCAATGAAGTCTTTAAAATTGTCAAAGTTTTTCACACCATCAAGGGCTCTGCAGGCATTATGGGGCTTGAGAGGTTTGGAGACATTCTTCACAAGTGTGAAAATTTCTTCCAGACTATATCAAATAAAGGGTTTACGCCTGACAGCAAAATAAAATCTATTCGCATAATAGATGAAATAGAAGCCCTTATTACAAACTTCCCTAAAAACTTTGATGAGTACCTCGACAAACTGGAAACATTAATAAATAGTAATGAGGTACCGGACATTGAGAAAGAGCCCATAACAAACACCGAAATCAAAGAAGAAACCTCCTCAATTAAAAATGTAAATGAGGATATTATTCGCCAGGTCAGGGATCTTACAGAGGAGCTGACCCAAATCGTAGAATTTAGCTTTAAACCTAACAGCTCCAGGGAGAAAGAAAAGTATAAAGAAAAAATATCGGAACTTTTTCACTATATTGAAAGCATAACACTATTAAACCTCGAAGAAATTGCTCCCAAAATAAAAAACATTGCCCATTATACCGCTACAAAACAGAATAAAAATATTAAAATTGAAATAAACTTCAACAAAATAGGCGTAGATAAAAATTTTTTCAGCATTGTCGAGGAAGCACTCATTCACCTTGTCCGAAATGCAGTATCTCACGGCATTGAAGTCCCCGATATCAGATTAAAAAAAGGTAAAGAGAAAGCAGGTATAATAAAAGTCAATGCGTCAAGCACGGGCAGTAAAATAAAGATTCTGGTAGAAGACGACGGCGGTGGTATTGATTCAGGCAAAATTGCAAAAAAAGCAGTAGAAATGGGGATTATAAGTGAAAATGAAGCAAAGACTTTACCTGAAACGAGACTACTTGAATTTATCTTCACACCAAACTTTTCTACTGCTGAAAAAATTGACAATATCAGCGGAAGGGGAGTTGGGCTTGATATCGTAAAGGAAAGGATTGAAGCTATCGGTGGAATTGTCAGAGTTAAATCTTCTGAAAAAGGCACTGTCTTTACTCTTGAAATCCCGGTATCGTTTAACATTCTACACTGCATTGTAATATCAACCGAAAAAGAAAAAATAGGGATACCGGTATATTTAGTTGATAAGTTTATTAAAATAAATAAAGATAATTTTGATTCCGTAAGTGGCAGGCTAATATACAATGACAAAGAATACAATATAGTTCATACCGGTAGTCTGGTCCAAAAAAATGTGGGCAATGAAAGCCTGGCAGTTATAATCAGAAACAAAAATACTATTATCACTTGTGAAAACTATGAAGGCGAAAAACTCTTTACTGTAAAGGAGGTTCAAGGTATTTTAAAAACTATTCCCCATATAATCGGGTTTGCAATAGATGACGATTTAAGACCCCTTGCGATAATAAATCCCCTTACAATAGGCTCAAAGAACAATTTTGTGCCAAATAACGTAAATGATAGCCCCTCAGTAAACTCCAAAAACAGGCAATATAAGGCACTGGTAGCTGACGATAATGCACTTATAAGAGAAATGATTTCAGACTTTTTAAAAAGTATTGATATAAAAACCGTTATTGCAAAAAACGGCAAAGAGGCCCTTAAAATATATAAGTCTCAAAAATTTGATTTAATAATCACTGACATAGAAATGCCTGAAATGGATGGGATATCTCTTTTAAAAGAGATAAGAGAATCTGACAAAATTGTGCCTGTACTTATACTAAGCTCACGTGGTGAAGATAATGATATTACACTTGCTTTCAAAAGCGGTGCAAATGGGTATTTTGTAAAAAAATTCTTTTCCAGAGAAAACTTTATTAAAAAGGTAAAAACGCTAATATGACTGACAAACTAAAACTATTCATTGTTGATGATTCTGCATACATTAGAAATTACCTCAAATCTAACCTTAAAGATACATTTGAAATTGTGGGTGAAGCAAAAGATGGTGTGGAAGCACTTAAGATTGTTTACTCTATAAACCCTGACATAATCGTTCTTGATCTGATGATGCCAAAAATGACTGGCGATGCTGTTGCAAAAGCTATTATGTCTACAAAACCGATCCCAATTATACTGCTTACATCTTTAACTGATGCTGAAATAAAAAAATCGTTTAATCTCTTAGAAAATACCGTTGTTGATATTATTAAAAAACCGATAGAACTTGATGAAAACTTTATTGATAATCTCAAAAGAAAAATAAAAATCTGTGCCAATCTCAAAATAAACAAAGTTGGTGAAACACTCGCTCAGGCACTAACAACACCCAATATCGAACATAAAAGTAAATATATACTGACTATTGGGGTTTCAACAGGTGGTCCAAAAACATTAAAAAATATTATCCCATTTCTTACATCTATAAAAAACCTCCCCTTGATAGTTGTTCAACACATTGAGCCAGACTTTGAAGCCGGTTATTTAAACTGGATAAAGGATTTTTCCAATAAAGAAACTGTTTTGATAAACAAAAAACTAAGGCTTGATGACAGGCTGTTTATTTGTTCGCCGAAATTCAATGTTGAAATAGAGTCAAAGGGGGAAACTGCCTATCTTTTTCCTGTGGAAACGACGCCAAACCAACTGTTTTTCCCAAGCATTGACAACATCGTATCAAATATTGCATATAAACTGAAAAATAGACTTATTCATATTCAACTTACAGGGCTTGGAAATGATGGTCAGCATGCCTCAAATTTGGTTAAAAAGCTTGGGGGTATCGTAATTGCACAAAAACCTGAAGCCGCCATTGCAAGCTCAATGCCAAGAGCAGTAATGGACATAGCAGACTATGTACTTGATCTTACACAAATAAATGAAAAAATAATGGAGATATTAAGGGTATAATGATTTTGGCGCTTGTAAAAAAGCCTTTACTTAAGGCTCAGTTAAAAAACTATTTCGATGAAATATCATTTTACGACTCACCTATTGAACTTGCCCAGGATATCCACAAACATCCCGAAATAGCGCTGATTATTGAAAATACAGGTTTTGAAATCAGCGGATTTTTATTTTCTGCCATAATCGACAATTTAATACCCGATAGGGTATTTCACATCTATCTTGTTACAAACGACACATCCAAATCGTTTCTTGTCAACAAGACTTTCCATAACATACATACCGTTTCATACAATAACATCAACGGACTTCTAAACGAAATAGTTTTTGACAAATCAACAACTGTAAAAATAGACCACGAACTTTTTTATGATACTTTTGAGAAAATTTTTATTACCGAGAAAATAAAAACATTTATTATGGACTATTCAAGCCTTGTTTTAGAAAACATTTATGAACCAAATATATGGTTTATGGAATATTTTGAACTTATAAAGCTTATAACAGGGTTTGATAAAATAATTATCAAAATCACCCATGATGACAAGCATATTATATTTTCAAGTATTAACAATTTTAGAGAATATCACATTCTTATGAACGAAATCTCAAGAGATTTAAATGACTCAATTTTAATCACCCCTGACAACTTTTACCAGATTGAAAATGAAGATAGCTTTGTAAAATACAATATTGAATCATTCAATGAAAAAATAGGTGAAATTATCTTCTTATTTTATAAATCAGCCTTCAGTGAGGATTTTCTGAAGTCTGTTTTGAAATTTCTCCTCAATCCTATTAAAATTTTCAAATGGTATAACTCATACCAATATCTTAAAAACAGGGTAGAATCCAAAAATAACATAACAAGAATCTTTTCAAATATCCTGAAAAATCTTGGGAAGAATATGCCTATGGCAAAACATATTGCGATTGTGGCTGAAAAATCTACATGGCTCAGTCTCAAAGCACAAAATGATATTTACTATATTATCACTACTTCTCCGGCTGAAATATGCTCAATCCTTTATATACACCTCAACAATCTACTGTCTGAAGGCGAAAAAGAATTTAAAGATATTATCTATTCCTTAAACAGCTTTATACATAAAAATATACTTCACCTTTACCCAATGCCTCTTGGAATACTTAAAGTTGATGAAGATAAAATAACTTTTTCAGCTACTGAAGGAATAATAGGGCTATATAAATCAGCTACCTCAAAAAAAATTATTGAAACAGGCATGCAATATTTCGGAACATATGATATAATAAATCCGGTGATTAAAGAATTTTCTTACGATGATGAGACAAAAATTCAAATTTTACCTGACTTATTTTTTTGTACATTTAATGAGAGAAAAAAAATAATAAATGACTTTTTAAAAGGTTAATCTATGAATGCAGAAAAGATAGACGAAATAAAACATCTCGTTAAGGTCTATTCGGGACTTCTGATTAAAGAAAGTCTCGAAATGAAATTTGATGAAACATACAAAACCTGGGTGGCCAGGACAGGGAATAATCCTTATAAGCTTGCCGACCTTTTAAAAAACAATACGGAAATGTTGCGGGAGTTTATTTCAGATTTGACTATAAATGAGTCTTATTTTTTCAGAAATGCCGAGCAATTTAAATGTATTGACCAAATTGTATCAACCCCTATCAATAAAAAACCTGAGATTAAAATTCTCTCAATAGGGTGTTCGAATGGGTGCGAACCTTATTCCATTGCAATTTATATACATAAATATCTCCCTGAAATATTTAAAAAAATATCAATAATCGGTATCGATATCAGTCAAAAGGTAATTGATATAGCCAAGAGTGGAGTTTATCAAAGCTGGTATTTGAGACATACCAGAAAAGAATTTCAAGAAGAATATTTTGAAATGACAGAAAACAATCAGTTTGCTGTTGTTGACAAAATAAAAAACAAAGTGCAGTTTGAGACAGCAAACTTTCTGGACTATGAAGCGGCCGAAAAGTACCAAATAATCTTCTGCAGGAATTTTCTTATATACTTTGAACCGGATACTGTTAATAAGATTTGCGATAAAATTGCCAATTTAATTGACAAAAATGGTATCGTCATATTTGGCAACTCAGATGCCCTTCTTGTCAACCAATCCGATTTAATCAAAAAAGGCTGCTATTATACAATAGATGTAGCTACCGAAGAAAATATTAAAAATATTAACGATATATCAGTGCGTGTATCTTATGACATCAACTCAAAAGTCAACAGGCCCAAAAAAGATGAGTCGGAAGTGTTTAAAAAAGGGGTGCAGTTTATAAAATCGGAAGACTACGTTGAGGCTGCAAAGGAATTTGAGTTTATACTGACAAATATTAACCCCAAAAATATAAGGGCAGCTACATTCTTAGGTTATTCATATTACAAACTAAACAATCTAAGTCAGGCTAAGGCGGTATTAAAAAAGGTATTGGACACCGAATCCTTATCCTATGAGGCATATTTATTGTATGCCATAATCCTTTACGAAGAAAAAAACTGTGCAGAGGCACTCGAATACTTAAGAAAGGCACTTTTCATTAACCCTCAAAGTGAAATAAGCTGGTTTTATCTGGGTAAAATATATGAATGTCAAAAAGAAACTTCTTCTGCAGTAAATGCTTACAAAAAAGCCCTGTCCTTTCTTGAATTGCTGCCTGAAAATAAGAAGTACCCTTTGTCACCCGAGATTTCATCAGGTATGTTAAAAGAATGGATTACCAACAAAATCAGTGAGATTGAAAAAGGCAGTCATTAAAAAATATTAGGAAATATTTGGGCATTTAAATGCAAAAATCAGTTAGAAAGACTTTAGTATATCCTTTTTAAGCTCATCAAGCTCTTCATCGGTAGTTTTTCCAAAATCCACATTGCCAATTAATTTGCCAACTTTCTGCAAAATTTCTTTGTCAGAGTTTCCTATTTCTGCAAGAATATCAGAGATAAAAGCAAGTTTTTTTGCATCAGTAGAAATACTTACTTTATCAAGACTTTTTTCGGGGGAAGATTTTTCCTGGGCAGATGCCTTACTGTATTTCACCTGCTTGTTATAAGTCCTCAAAATGTCATAAATCTTTCCGCCCTGTATAGTCATATGGACCGTCCCTGATATATTTCTACACTAACGTAATCGGCACTCCCAAAAAAAACTTTAGAAAAAATTTTTATTTTAAAAATTTTTCAGGAAACATTTTGTGCCAATTGGTATTTTTTTGATAACAGTGCGCAAAATTAATTATCTTTTCCTCTTCAAAATAGTTGCCAAGCAGCTGAAATCCAACCGGTAAATTATTTTTATCAAACCCGCAAGGGACAGACACCCCGCACCCGCCAAACAAATTAAGAGAAATAGTAAATATGTCGCTGAGATACATACTTATAGGGTCATCCATTTTTTCACCAAACTTAAATGCAGTATTCGGAGAAGTAGGCGCAAGTATCACATCAACCTTTTTATAGGCTTCTACAAAGTCCTGCTTAATCAATGACCTTACTTTTTGGGCTTTAAGATAGTAGGCATCATAATATCCGGCACTGAGCACATACGTACCCAACATAATCCTTCTTTTTACCTCTTTTCCAAAACCTTTTGACCTCGTGGATTCATACATATCAATCAACCCTTCGGCTTCACTTCTGAAAGCATATCTTACACCATCATATCTTGCCAGGTTGCTTGAAGCCTCAGCTGTTGCAACGATATAGTAAACGGCCACCGCATATTCTGTATGAGGCATGCTAATTTCAACCATATCAGCCCCTTGCTTTTTGTAAAAATCTATAACTTCATTCACCCTGTTTAATACGTCAGGTTCTATACCACCTTCAAAATACTCCTTCGGTATGCCAATTTTCTTACCCTTGATACTGGTATCAACATTTTTTGTATAATCCCTGCTTTCTATATTTATTGATGTGGAATCTTTAGGGTCATATTTACCGATTACTTTCAACAAGTGAGCACTGTCAACTATATCTCTTGAAAAAGGCCCTATTTGATCAAGACTTGATGCAAATGCTACCAGTCCATATCTTGAAACCCTTCCATAGGTGGGTTTGAAGCCACAAACTCCACAAAGAGAAGCTGGCTGTCTTATTGAACCACCGGTATCACTCCCAAGACTTACTGGTGCAAGTCCGGCAGCAACGCTTACTGCCGCTCCGCCACTGGAGCCTCCGGGAACCCTTTCTGTATCCCATGGGTTTTTGGTTTTTTTATAATATGATGTTTCTGTAGAAGAACCCATTGCAAATTCGTCCATATTTAATTTTCCAAGAATTATAAATCCATTTTCTTTCAACAAGCTGGTAACAGTAGCATCATAAGGAGGATTAAAATGTTCAAGAATTTTTGATGAACAGGTTGTATCAATCCCTTTCGTAATGATATTATCTTTAAGCGCCACAGGAATCCCTGCATACTCAGGCAAAACCTCACCTTTTGCTCTTTTTTCATCAATAATTTTTGCCTCATCAAGGGCATTTTCGTTCAGGGCAAGAAACGAGTCAAGCTGTTGATCATATTTCTCAATTCTATCAAGATAAAACTTTGTCAGCTCAAAGGCAGAAATTTTCTTGTCCTTAAGATAATTAACCAGCTCATTTATATTTGTCTTCAGTAAATCCATATTATTCACCTCTAATCAATTACTCGTGGAACCTTAAAATGGCTATGCTCACTCTGGGGTGCATTCTTGAATACATCATCTTCATCAAGTCCTGGCTTTTGCACATCATCCCTGAAAACATTTACGACATCAAGGGCATGTGATGTCGGCTCTATACCTGCTGTATCAAGCTCATTCAATTTGTCTATATAGTTTAAAATATTGTTAAGGTCTGTCCTCAAACCCTCAATCTCGTCCTCTTCAAGTCTTAGTCTTGCAAGTTTTGCAATTTTCAAAACCTCTTCTCTACTCAATTTTTCGGCCACAAAATTCCTCCGATTTTTTTATTGCTTATATTATACCAAATTATCTAATAGGTCAAAAATCTTTTTACTATTTTTTTCAAACCGCAAAGTTTAAAAAACACATCTACTTTGGCGTCGTCACCACTTCCTGTAACAGATATAACTATCCCTTCACCAAATTTTTCGTGTCTTACCTTTGCACCCTCTCTTATCTCTTTTGTGATATTTTCATTTAGGCTAACCGCTGGAATTCTAAATTCACTTATAAATGTAGAAGCAGATGAATTTACCCTTTTTCCATAATGAAGTCTTGATAATGCATGAGTCAGGTAAAGATTTCTTTTCGCCCTGGTAACCCCAACATAGCATAATCTCCTTTCCTCTTCAAAAGCCCTTTCATTATCCATGCTCCCGTAAAGAGGAAAAAGACCTTCTTCAAGGCCTGTCAAAAATACCGTGTCAAATTCAAGCCCTTTTGCAGCATGTATAGTCATTACATTCACATTTTCACCGGCATCTTCATCAGTAGCAGTTACAAGGGTAATATTTGCCAGAAATTCTGTCAAACTAATCCCCCCTTTTTCTTCCATAGCTGCGGCTGAGTTTATCAGCTCTTCAAGGTTTAAAAGACGCTTTTCAAAAACAGCAACCTCTTCAAACTGTTTTAAATATTCTTCATATTCCGTTTTTTTAATAACATAATCTATCATTTCTGATACCAAAGTAAGTTCCTTCAAACCTTCAAAAATTCTAAGATAGCCTTCCAGATTTTCTCTCTGCTTTGAATTAAAGCTACTTAAGTTTGCACTTATTGCCTGAAAGATATTCACATTATTCTCAAAAGCATAACTAATCAATCTATCAATTGTGGCATTGCCAAAACCCCTTGAAGGGTTTTTTATACTCCTTATAAACGACTGAAAATCATAAGGGTTTTCAAATAATCTCAAATACGACAGGATATCTTTTATTTCTCTTCTCTGGTAAAAACCTATACTCCCTATAACCTTGTAAGGGATATTGTGTTTATTAAACTCCACCTCAAAATTTCTTGACTGGGCATTTGTCCTGTAAAGAACAGCAATTTCACTGTATCTACAACCCTCTTCATTCACGAGTTTTTTAATTTTATTTGCAACCCAGGCGGCCTCCTCCTGTTCGTCGTAACAGCTTTTGGTTAAAATTTCACCTTTTAAGTTCAGGGCTGGAATAAGTTCTTTACCCCTTCTAAATCTGTTGTTTGAAATAAGCTTATTGGCTCCTATAAGAACATCCTGCTGGCTTCTGTAATTATTTATAAGTTTTATAACTTTTGTATTTTCAAAAAATTTGTCAAAATCAAGAATATTGTTTATGTCAGCGCCCCGCCATCCGTAAATAGACTGGTCATCATCACCCACAGCGCATATATTGCCGTTTTTACCGGTAAGTTGCTGTAGAAAAATAAACTGCAGCGCATTTGTATCCTGGTATTCATCCACCAAAATATGCTTGAAACAATTCTGATAATAACCTGCAATACCAGGATTTTTCAATAAAATTCTTACCACCAGGGATACCATGTCGTCAAAATCTACCATATTTAGAAATTTAAGGTTTTTATTATATTCTTCAAACACCTCTGAAGCCATATAATACTCTTCGTTTAGAGGCAGATTTTTTACATACGAAAGGGTATTTTTGAAACTGCTTATCATATTCAGATAAACTTTTGGCGGATACTTTTTGGAGTCAATGTTAAGTTTTTTCAAAATATCTCTGATTAGTGCCAATCTGTCTTCCTGATCAATAACACCGAAGTTTTGTGGTAATTCTGCATTTTCACACTCTATCCTCAAAAGTCTTAATGCAATGGAGTGAAATGTGCCAAGCCAAAGGTTGTTTACCTCTTGCCCCACGAGTGAGCTAAGTCTATGCTTCATTTCAGATGCGGCCTTATTGGTAAAAGTAACCGCCATAATTTTTTCTGGTTCAACAGATTCATTTTTAATAAGATTGTATATTCTGTAGGTGATTACCCTTGTTTTCCCGGTGCCTGCTCCAGCCAGTACCAAAAGCGGGCCATTGGTGTAAGTAACTGCTTCATACTGCTCATCATTTAACATATCTTTAAGATTCATATTTAACGTCCGCTACCGCCCTGTTATAAGCATAGGCAATATCGCTTCTTCTAAGCAGTCCCAAAAACTTCAGTTTGCCTTCCGGTGTTTCTTCAACCACAGGCAATGCCCCCAAATCTTTCCTGTTGAATTTTTTTATCGCCTTTGCAAGATCCTCTTCGGGCAAAAGATAGACAATATTTGATTTTGTAGCTATTTCTCCTGCTACAACAATATCTTCTATCCCTTCTTCAAATATTACACTTCTTATATCTTCAATGGAAATAATCCCGATAAGAGTGTCATTGTGGTCAAGTACAGGGAAATAGTTGTTTCTTGCTCTCTTAAAACTTTCTTTTATCTGTCTAAAAGGTGTATCTTCATGAAACGTTACTACATCCTTCTCCATTATTTCCTTCACTTTTATCCCTTTTAGTATACTCTCTTCGGCACCTTTCTTTATATTTATCCCCTGCTTTTTGAGAATCCAGGTAAAGATCGACTCCTTCTCAAGATAATTTGCCACTACATTTGCTATGATCGCAGAAAGCATAAGCGGCAAAATAATTTGGTAGTTTTGCGTAATTTCAAATATAATAAGAATCGAAGTAAGAGGCGCTCTGATAGTAGCAGCAAGCATTGCACTCATTGCAACAAGCCCGTATGCTCCGCTGTATGCAGTAATATCAGGAAAAAGCAGTCCAAATAGCCACCCCATAAATCCTCCGGTAGCGGCACCTAAAAACAGTGAAGGAACAAAAAGTCCTCCTGAACCACCAGAACCAAGTGTAAGAGATGTTGCCACAATTTTCAAAATGAGAATAACAACAAGGAATACCCCAACCCTTTCTGATATTAAAATTTCGTGAATAGTGTCGTAGCCTACGCCAATAATTTCCCTTGAAAAAATAGCGATACCACCCATTAAAAGTCCGCCAATAGCAGGTTTTACATATTTTGGAATTTTGAGCTCTTCAAAAAAATCTTCAAATTTATAAAATATTCTTATAAATGCTACACCCACAACTGCACAAACAATCCCAAGAATCGCATAAAGTGGTAATTCGAGAAAACTCTTCAAAACATATGAAGGTGCCTCAAAAGTCACGTGGTTACCAAGATATGCCCTTGAAACTGTTGTGGCAATTACTGATGAAATAATTATAGGACTAAAGGTTTTTAATCCAAATTCACCAAGCAACACTTCTGCAGCAAACATTGCACCACCGATAGGAGCGTTAAATGTTGCGGCAAGACCACCTGCTGCTCCACAGGCTATTGCCCCCTTCATCCTTTCTGAAGAATATTTAAAGACCCTTCCTATCCCTGAGCCAATTGATGCTCCTATCTGGACAATTGGCCCCTCCCTACCTGCGGAACCACCGGTACCAAGAGTAATTGCCGAAGAGACCGTTTTAACAAGCGCAACTGATGAGCTAATCTTTTTATTCAGTGCAATAGCTTTTATTACATCCGGCACACCATGCCCTTTGGCCGATTTAAAAATAAGCCCTATTATCCCGACGGCAAGGCCGCCAATAGCCGGAACAAATAAAACTTTGTAAAAAGGTTCGGTTTTTAAAAGATACAATATGTATTCATCTTTACTGCCGTAAAAAAATTGCTGTACGACACCTATCAAATATCTAAAAAGAATATTTCCGTAACCTGCAGCAAGACCTATCAAAACAGCCACAACAGATATCTTTATCTCTTCATGCTCATCAATAAAATCCTGAAAAAAATTTTTCATGCCAAATCCTCAACATTACACATATGTCTATCTGCAAAGTGTTTCTAATAAGACTTAAACTAAAATCAGTCAAGAGTTATCAGCTCAACTTTATAATATTTTAATTTTTTTGAACTTGACTCAAAATAACCATTACGCCAGTATTTGGTAGAAAAAGCTCCCTACTTAATATGCGCTCTTCATATCGTCTCTCACTTAAATTTATGTAAAGATATTTACCGTAAAATGGCAGCATGGCTATACACCCCCTTTTTTAAGATAAATTTTAACATAAATATGCAGCCAAATCAAATCACCAAAATAAAAAAGCCGCCTAAAAAAGGCGGCAAAACTTGGGAGGTTTTATGTTACGCTTTAAGATAGTCTTAAAATTTTTTACTGATGCCCCTGTGGATTTTTCTTAAAATATTCTTTCATTTTAACAGGGTCTGGCTTCATAGTATCCTTGCCAGGCTCCCAGCCGGCAGGACAAACTTCACCATGCTCCCTTACATATTGAAGGGCATCTATATTTCTTAAAATTTCCTTCACATTTCTACCGATTCCCAAATCGTGAATAAGTTCAAATTGAACTTTTCCGTCAGGGTCGATTATAAACGTAGCCCTTAATGCCATTCCACCTGGCAACAGCACACCGTAGCTTTCAGAAATTTCCTTTGTAAAGTCAGCTACAAGCGGATAATTAAGCTGCCCAAGGCCACCTTCTTCTCTCGGTGTGTTCACCCAGGCAAGGTGAGAAAATTTACTGTCAGTAGAAACACCTATTATTTCTGTGTTTCTTTTCTTAAATTCTGGATATGCATCTGACAGAGCAGTAATCTCTGTAGGGCAAACAAAAGTGAAATCAAGTGGATAAAAGAAAAGAACAACCCACTTACCCTTATAATCTTCCAGCTTAATTCTTTGAAAACCTGTACCTACTACTGCTTCTGCATCAAAAGCAGGCGCTTGCTTTGTCACCAAACTCATCTTTTTCCTCCTTCACAACCTTTATTATAGAATTATTCTAAATTCAGAATCAGAAATTGTCAAGAAAAAAATAAGACCTTTTTTATCTTTTTTTTAAAATCTTCCCCTAAGGGTGATATAAAATGCACTGCTTGTTTTTCCCCACTGACTAAAACTTTTTGCATATGAGATACTTATATCCCCTATTCCCATATCTACATTAAACATTAGACCGACATCCTTATAAAAAGGAGTGCTGCCGCTTTCATAATAAACTTTACCAGCTTCAAAAAAAGGACCTATCATAACATTTTCAACAATCTCGTATGGCATTCCAAAATTTAAGTGAAAGTATCCTGTGCCACCATATACATTTCCAAGTTCATCCTCAGGCCCTAATTCTCTTAATGAGAAAGCTTTCATCATCTTTTGTCCGCCGAGAGTAAACCTATAAAGTAATGGAGTAGACTCAGTATTACCTAAAATTTTTCCTGCATTTAAGTCCAGACTCGTATAAAAATTCCCCCAGATTTTCTTTTGCAAAAAAAAGTTCGTTTCCACAGTAAGAAGACTAAAATCTGACTCCAATAACATGTTATTGTCAATACTGACACTAAAAGGGAAAAGCAATAGGTTGGAATTTAGTTTATTAAATGAATACTTGAGAGGTATTTTAAGAAATCGGTATTTTTTGTTGTAGTGGTTATTTGCAAAATTGGCATCATATATTTTTAAATTTTCAGCAAATAAACCGTAATCAAGCCTGAAGCTTTCACCGTAAATGCTCTCCATATATCCAAACCTCAGACCTTTATATTTAAAATCATCCATATCTTTTTTGAAATAATTGGTACTGTAGTTAATTTTCAATATATTGTCGTATAATTTTGAAAGCTTAGAAAGTCCTAAAAGGTAACTTTCCTCTTTTTTTGAAAACGTTACAGATGAATCCAACACATACTCGGTACCTAAAACACCAAATCTCTTATAACCTAATGATAATATAAACTGGTCGACATTGTTGTACTGCAAATCGATAAACATTAAGTTCTTTTTGGCTTTTTTAAAGCCGAATACTATATCGGCATCTTCATTATCCTGAATTACACTTAACCTGTAATCGTTTATGTTGAGACTGTTTTTAATCACATAACGGATATTTTCTATTTTTTTTATAGTGACAACTTCACCCCGTTTTATCCTTTTTAAAATAATTTTCGTTATTCTTTTGTCCTCTGTCAGGACATCTCTTAGGTAAAGTTTTTTAAAATCACTTTTAAAATAGATATCAACCGTATTGTTATCTTTATTGTATACAACTTTATCCTCTATAATGTAATTATAATAGTATTCCTCTCTCAATTTATTTTTAATTTCATTTAAAATTGCATTTTTTGCCTTATTACTGTAAAACTCATTAAAATTAGTCAAAAATGTTTTATCATTTAGATAAACATTACCGATACGTGCCTTGTCTTTTAAATTAATATCTATCAAAAGACTGTTTTTTTCACGACTGATTGTCAAATCATATAAATAATAACCAATCCCGTTTAATATATTCTGTAGCAGATTTTTTATCTCAGGAACATCAGACAGTTGCTCTTCATTTAAAACACTGATTATACTATCCGGATTAACTCCACCATTTATTTTGACATCATATTTATATTTCTCTTTCTGCTTGAGTGAATTAACATTTACAACTATTTCATTGTCATCTAAATTAAAAAACAGATCACTCCCAAATTCGTCTATTAATGCAAGATATGTTTTGCCCACACTGTAGCTGTCAGGGTTTTTCAGATTCTTAACAACAATATCAATAGCCTTATCAATCAAATTTTCAGGAAGTCCTTTAATGTTAAAATTATATCTTTTTGATTCGTTTATTTTGATTACAAGGCTAACCGTTTTATGAAAAGAAGGTAAAATCGACAATATGGAATTAAGCGGAAAATTTAAATCTAAAAATGGTCTACCGGTAGATTTTTCGTAGTAGATTTGATAATCAGGAAAAAGTATGCCATCTTTCTTTATTTTTTTAAGCTCCTGCTCTTTTATACCATCAATTAGCTCTTGAGTAAGAATTTTTGGAATGATAAATTTTTCTGAATATATTTCTTTATCTTTATAATATACTGCCATTTCAGTTAAAACATATAACTTTCCTTCATTTATAAAAATATCAAGTATGCCATTGTTAAACTTATAATAAACTTCCACATCAAGAAAACCGTTATCTTTATAAAATTTTCTTATTTTATCTGTATAATTTTCAAAAGTATCAAGGTATACCGGTGAATTATCATAAAATGCCGCAGCCGAAATTATAGTGCTATCCAGAAAATTAATATTTCCGTGAAGTCTCAGTTTATCAACATTTAAAGATTCGAATATTTCAAGCTTTTCTTCGTTAAGCTCATATGAATAGACATTTAACGATTCCAGAAGTGTCTTGATATCATCATATCTTTTCTTATTAGCGTATTCCTCTATTTTAAGACGTATATTCTCATTTATATCCCCTTCAATCTCAAAAGAGTACGCCAGATTACACACAAGATTAAAAAGAATAAAATATACTAAAGCCCGCACCGTTGCTCCCGTTGTTATTTGAAATTACATTAAAATTTAACCAGTCAAACAGTGTGTAGTAACCAACAATTTCATCCCCTTTCTCACCACTTTTAAGCCTGTATACTACTTTCAACCTATCCGTGAACGTCCTGCCGATAGAAAAATATCCAAGACTCTGGTAGTCATTATCAATTCCTATGCTGTTTATCCCAAAAAACTTATTTGTAACAGAAAGTATGTTTGCAAATGCTTCACCACTAAAAAGGTCACCTATCAGGTTTCCGGTTGCATTATTCTTTGACTTAAGATTTGCAAAACCAGCTCCACCGGGGGAAATATCTCTTATTTCAACACTGTATTCGGGCAGAAAACCCTTTATGTTTAGCAAAATATATTTATAATTGCCTGTGCCTTTAGAAAATATGTTCAGAAAAGGTGGTTTTTTCTCAGACAGAGTGAGCTTACCCTGCAAAATGTTAAACCTCTCACCACCCAAAACCAGATATGAATCTGTTGATTCAAGGTAACCCGTAACTGTAAGCTCTTTATTATATTTTAAACGCAAATTAAAGCTCAGTTTTGAATCAAAATATTTATTTTTAGTTGTCACAGGGTTTACACTTTTAATTGTCAAATCGATATCAAATGGAATTTTTTTATTTCCACCGGATTTCCTGAATTCTTTAAATTCGTAATCCCCTTTAATTATATTCACGTCACCAGACAATTTATTTTTTGAGTACTGAACATACCCTTTTACTGTACCGGTAAAGTTTGCAGCATTTACAAATACATTGTCAAACACAATGCCCAGGAAACTGTCAGAAACTCTTCTGAAATCAGGCACACTAAAGCTTCCATCAATATTGCTATCAAGATAGTTCATTGAAAATACACCAGATATCCCCTTACCTTTAAAATTTGTTTCCAGGCCGATATCATTTAAATTTACCCCATAATCTGGGATATATAACCTGAATTTCCCTTTCAGGTTTCCATATAAATTTAAACCATTCGATTCATTATCCATGCTAAATTTTACATCCCCTGTCAATGAATGCTCTTTTATACCATGAAAATTCACTGAAACGTTATCAACAGTTATCATACCTTTAATTGTTTTATCTTTATAATCAATATTGTGAATCAGCAGATTTTGAATCTCATTTGTACTAAGATGAAAAGAAGCATTGTTAACAGAAAAATCATGCAAATTAAAGTTTGAAGAAAAACTGCCTATATTAAAATTTCTTCCTCCAAACAATCCTTTGAAAACCCCATTTTTAATCTCTATATTTTTAAAATCTTCGGAGCTAAACTTGAAATCTCCACTTAACCTATTGATATCTTTAAAGTCAAACTCATTTATTGTGCCATGGCCTTCAAGTAGGCTTTTTAAAGGAAATATCACCACTTCAAAAATAGCATTTTTGCTTCTGGCAGATAAATTTAATTTTTCTTTTTTGCCATTTAGCCTTATATGAAATGCTTCTTTAAGTTTATCCTCTTCAGCATCAGCTTGAAAAAATATTTCCGGATCGTTTATGTTGCCATTTATTTTTAAAGAGATATTTTTCAGGTTAATGATCGAATCTATAAATTGCCCTTTATCTATATCCAGATTTATCTTTTTACTGTCAAATTCAAATGTACCTATGTCAAAATATTTATTGTTATCGATTTCAAGCTGGCTAAAAATCAATTTTTTGTTTTTTATTCTGCTTTTAAAATAAACTTTTCTGTCGCGAAAATTTGATGTGCCGTCAATCGTACCTTCAAGCACTTTGTTATAGCCTATCTCATAATGACCTATGATATTTTCATTTCTGCCTTCATAAATGCTGTTTAAATTTAAAGTATAACTACCCTCAGTAAAATATGAAAAACCGCTGTCGCTTCTCTCAGCATAGCCTGACCCTTGCGCCATATTATTATCTCTAAGCAAAGAATATTCAAAAGACAGTTTATTGTTATTAAATAAAAAGTTAACATCCAGACTGTCAAAAGAAAACTTTTTGTAAGTCAGACCTTTATTTGTGCTTATTTCCCCTCTCACTTTCAAGTTTCCGTCGTAATTGATATCAATTGCGGTATTCAATTCATGTTGTATGCCTGTCAGATTTTCAAGATATGGGTTATTTGTAACCTTGCCTGTAAAATGAAACTCATAGCGATTTTTATCAATTATCTGGCCGCCACCTGAAACATCAATACTTTTTGATTTAATAGACAAATCTTTTAGAAAAATCATATCTTTTATAATAAGACCGGAGCTGATAACTATTTTTTCGTTCCAGAATATTTCGGCATTAAGCCCAAATTTCTTCGTGCCATAATCCCCTGATAATTTAGCCTTTTCAATAAAAACTTCCTGGTTATAAAATCTGAAAGTTTTCCCCTTTATGTCGTCAATCAGAATACTGATATCTTTTTTTTCGGGCTCAATAGCTCCTTTGGCAAAAAATGTAAAATTATCAAATGTTATATTATCACTGTCAAAGTAAAATTTTTTACTATCGCCATTAAAATTGAGCTTCCCTGTAAAGGACTTATCATTAAATCTCAACAAACTTAAATTGGCTTCTGCATTCAGCTTGCTATTTTCAAATTTACCCGTTGCAACTATTTCACCACTTAAACCACCATGAATCAATTTTAAAATATCATCCCTTGCATATAAGCTGAAATTACCGTTCACAGCCCCCTGAGACAGGTTTAAATCATTTAACAAAATAAAAATATTCTTGCCTCTAACTGTCGCCTTTTCAATATTTACAATATTTGAACCAACTGCCCCCTGCATATCAACATTAAATTCTTCATTTATATGTCCATTTTTAATGCTTACGTTTTCAATATGTGCATTTATCCTTTTACTGTCATATTCTCCTTTTTTTACATTACCTGTAAAGTGATAATCTTTATACTGGCCGTTTACAATAATGTCTGAAAGTATTATCTGTTGAATAAAATACGGCTCAAAATGTTTTTGGCCACCCCCTACCTTATTGAAACTAAACTCCCCCTTTGAAATTTTTAATCGCAAAAAACTTGAAAAAATGCCTTTTAAGTCCACGTCAGCCCTAACTTCCTCAAAATAACCATCCATGTCATCAGAATGAATTGAAAGATTTGAAACATCGATAAAAAAAGGGAAAAAAACAGTATTGATTTTACCAATCTCTACAAACTCTTTTTTAATATTAAAAAAAGAAAGTATCTTTTCAGGGTATCTGGCAATGACTATATTAATAACTATAAGAGCAAATGATATTACAATCGTTAACCAGAGGAGGACTCTGAAAGTCCTCTGTAAAATTTTTGTCATCAGTTTTTGCCATTATATTTTTCGATATACTCTTTTATACCCTCAAAAATATTCTCTGCAATGGCCTTCCTATAGTCTCTACTTTTAAATTTATTTAGATATTTTTTATTTGATAAAAAGCCGCACTCTACAAGAATAGATGGCATTTTAGCGCCAACAAGGACATAAAAAGGTGCTTGCTTTACCCCAAGGTCCTTATCTTTTAGTCCGCTGGAAAGGTTATTCTGGACATATTTTGCAAGCATCAATGATTCTTCAAGTTTTGAATTAAGCATAATATCCTTTAAAATACCCTGCAAATCAGACAACGATTTTTCAGTTGCCTGGTTTTCAAATGCGGCAACTTCAAGAGCTGCTTTATCATTGGTCACGTTTAATACGTAAGTTTCCACGCCGTATGCACTTGTATTTCTGCTGGCATTGATATGTATTGAGACAAAGAGGTCTGCCCTCTTTCTGTTTGCAAAGGCTGTTCTTTCTTCAAGAGGGATAAAAACATCGGTGTCCCTTGTCATGTACACTTTGATATCTTTAAAATTGGATTCAATAAGCTCTTTCAAATAAATTCCAGCATCAAGCACGATATCCTTTTCTTTTAAACCATAATAGGTTGCTCCGGGGTCATGTCCACCGTGTCCAGGGTCAATTACTATAGTTTTTACTTTTAAACCAAAAACACTTGCAAGGGTGCCTGTCTTTTCGTCATACTTTGAATCTGAAACATTTGATTTTGCTGAGTTGCCTTCCTGACCATTACTGACATCTATAACAATTCTGTCCGGGTTACTCATTGTAAATACAGTAAAATCTTTAACATTCTGACTATCAAGAACAATTCTTGTAGTCCCCCTGTCAAAAATACCCCACCTCACAGATTTTAACAAACCGTCTTTTATATCAATCACTTTAGGAATAGATTTATTGATATCTGTATCAAACAAATCAATAAACAATCTTGGTGGTTTATTATAGTCCGGATTTGCCCTCAGCCAGTGCTTTTCAAATTTTGGGATATCATTCACATCAATTACTACCCTTGTATAGTCATCACTACTGTAATATCTAATATTTTTTACCTGTACCCCACTGTTTTTACTTTTAGACGATTCAGCTTTGTTATCTTTATTTTTAACTGCCCTAATCTCCTGCTCTTTATAAAATTTTGCATCTATCTCTTTCAACTTTTTCTCTGCCTTTTTTGCTTCGGGCCTTGATTTGAATTTGTAAATAAGTTTATTTAACATATATTTTGCCGAAGCATAGTCCCCCAACAAAATATAAATATCTGCAGCATAAAGATAAGATTCCGCTGCCCATTTTGAATTATAATTTACTGCAGCAAGTCTGAAATATTTGAGCGCATTTTTTAGGTCATCTTTGTTTTTAAATCTTTCATAACTTCTCAAGTATGTCTTGCCACACAGGTAAAGGGAATCATCCGCAAGTTTTGATCTTGGGGATTTTTTGTATAAATTATAAAACTTCTCAGCCACAATTGCATAAGAAGTCCTGGTTGCACTTTTTGATTTTTCAATATAGTTAAAGTCATTTTTTACGCCATTGTATTCATTTATCGAAATAGCACCAAATGAACTTGCATTTATTAACAAAATTATAAATAAAATTTTGATTATTTTTATAAACATAATTTATAATTTGCCTTTTAAATATTTCCCTGTATGGGATTTTTCACATTTCACACAGTCCTCAGGTGTGCCTGTAAAAATAACCTCTCCACCTTTTTCACCACCTTCTGGACCCAGGTCTATTATATAGTCTGCACATTTTATTACGTCAAGGTTATGTTCAATAATTACTACCGAATTATTACCATCAACAAGCCTTCTGAATATTTTTATCAGTTTGCTTACATCGTCAAAGTGCAAACCTGTGGTGGGTTCATCAAAGATATACAACGTTTTTCCGGTAGAACGCTTCATCAATTCCTTGGCAAGCTTTATCCTTTGCGCCTCACCACCTGAAAGGGTTGTCGCAGCCTGACCAAGTTTTATATAACCAAGCCCCACATCCCTCAGCACTTCTAATTTATTTAAAAGTTTTGGTATATTTTCAAAAAATTCATATGCCTGGTTTACTGTCATATCAAGCACTTCAGCAATATTTTTCCCTTTGTACTTTATATCGAGCGTATCTCTGTTGTACCTTTTACCACCGCATACGTCGCATTTTACATACATATCAGGTAGAAAATGCATTTCAATTTTTATGTACCCTTCCCCCTGACAATTTTCACATCTGCCACCTTTTACATTAAAGCTGAATCTTCCCGGCTTATATCCTCTTAATTTCGAATCGGGCAGTAGAGCAAATATTTCCCTTATATCATTAAAAATGCCTGTATAGGTAGCAGGGTTCGACCTCGGAGTCCTGCCGATAGGGGACTGATCTATGTCTATTACTTTGTCTATGTAATCTACCCCTTTTATATCTTTGTGCTCTCCAGGTTTCTGTGTCCCAAAACCTATTTTCCTTTTTAACCCCTGATAAAGCACATCCATTATTAATGTAGATTTGCCAGAACCGCTTACACCTGTAATACAGGTCATCACTTCAAGTGGAATTTTTACATCTATATTTTTCAGATTGTGCGCACTTGCTCCAATTATCTCAAGGAATTTTTCAGGCTTTTTTCTGACACCTGATATTTCAATTTTTTTTCTTCCAAAAAGATAATCTGATGTTAAAGAATTGGAAACTTCCTTAAGGCCATCGATACTGCCCGCATATACCACTTCACCACCTTTCCTGCCAGCAAATGGCCCCATATCTATAATATAGTCCGACTGCAAAATAGTATCCTCGTCGTGCTCTACAACTATCAATGTATTTCCTATATCCCTCAAACCTTTCAATGTTGCAATAAGTCTGTCATTATCCCTTTGATGAAGCCCAATGCTTGGCTCATCCAAAACATAAAGCACCCCTGTAAGCCCCGAGCCTACCTGGGTAGCAAGCCTTATTCTCTGTGACTCACCACCGCTTAAGGTAGATGCTTTCCTGTCAAGAGTGATATAATCAAGACCAACGTCAATCAAAAACTTTAATCTTCTTTTTATTTCTCTTAAAATCTTTTCTGCAACTTCCGCCTTAAAGCCCTGAAACTTCAGATTTTCCACAAATTCCAATGCAGAGAAAATATTCATAGAGGAAAATTCTGCGATGTTAATCCCACCAATTTTAATAGCAAGACTGCTCCTCTTAAGCCTTGTTCCATCACACAAATCACAAGGCATCTCAGACATAAAACTTTTGGCATATTCGACATCACTATACTTATTGGAGTTAAGCTTATCCCTCAGATAACCAGCCACTCCATTAAATTTTGTTTTATATTTAACCTTTTTCTCCCCTTTAAAGGTAAACATTTCGATCTCTTCGTCACTTCCATTAATCAATATATCTATCTTTGACTGTTCGATATTTTTTACAGGGACATTCAGGTCTATAGAATATTTCTCCGACAAAGCAAGAAGCATTGAATAGAAATGAAAGTTGTCAAAGTGAGCCCATGGCTTTATTGCTCCTTCTCTTATACTCAAGTTTTTATCTGGAATTATTGCATCCGGGTCAAAAACAAGTTTCTCCCCCAGGCCATCACATTTGGGACATGCACCATAAGGGTTGTTAAATGAAAATATTCTTGGTTCCACTTCAGAAAAACTTATATTGCAGTCAATACATGCGAATTTTTCACTAAAAAGATACTCTTTTTCTTCAGTTTTTATCTTGACAAGACCATCAGACAGCTTAAGAGCAACCTCTATTGAATCTGTTAGCCTTCTTGCAATCTCACTTCTGATTTTCAACCTGTCAATCACCACATTGATATCGTGTTTGACATTTTTATCCAGCACAATATCTTCATCAAGCCTCACAAGCTCCCCATCAACATAGCACCTTACGTAGCCTTCCTTGAGAAGATTTTTAAACAACTGCCTGTACTCCCCCTTTTTACCTCTGACTATAGGGGATAAAATTTCAATCTTTTCATCTTCAGGAAGTTGCATTACATTATCGACAATCTGTTGCACAGAGTAGCTTTCAATCTGCCTGTCGCAGGAAGGGCAATAAACATCCCCCACTCTTGCATACAACAGCCTAAGGTAATCGTAGATTTCAGTAATAGTGCCAACAGTTGATCTTGGATTTTTGCTAATAGATTTTTGCTCAATACTAATCGCTGGAGAAAGATATTCAATTGAATCAACGTCAGGCTTTTCCATTAACTCAAGAAATTGCCTTGCATATGCAGACAAAGATTCCACATACCTTCTTTGCCCCTCCGCATACAAAGTATCAAAGGCAAGAGTAGATTTCCCTGAGCCACTTACACCGGTTATCACAACAAGTTTATTTTTTGGGATAT
Source organism: Deferrivibrio sp. (assembly GCF_055117995.1). Taxonomy (NCBI): domain Bacteria; kingdom Pseudomonadati; phylum Deferribacterota; class Deferribacteres; order Deferribacterales; family Deferrivibrionaceae; genus Deferrivibrio; species Deferrivibrio sp. The sequence continues at coordinate 107,589 of NZ_JBSQOT010000002.1, forward strand.
CCACATTGATATTTTTTAAGTTGTGCTGCCTGGCCCCTCTTACAAGAATAAAGTTACTGCTCAAAATTATCAACCTCTTTTAAACTAATCCAACCTATATCTTCATATTTCGGCTCAAGAAAGAACAATACCGACTCCATCCTTTCTCTTATTTTTAATTTTTTTTCATACATCTGTATAATAACACCCTCGAAAACAGTATCTTTAACCCTGATTTTCGGTTTTTTGAATCTAAGTTGCCTTTTCAGATTTTCAATCTCTCTTAAAACTTCCTCTTTTTTGTTTAAAAGTTCTTTTTTATACTCAAGAAGTTTGATAATTTTGGGATTCGAAATAACTGCCCTTGATTTGAGATCGACTTTTGAAAGTGCCTCTGAAGCTTTTTCAATTGCCTGGCTAATTTTCTCGTAATATTCCTCTTTTTCTGCGACCTTATCTTCAAGTGTATAGTCATCTCCTACTTTCACAACAAAGTTTGAAACCCCCTTTGCCCCGAGATTGATACATTCTACCTCAGTAAATGCCTGAATATAACCGCCGGCAAGCACACCTTTATTCTCCGTTGCCAATATTCTGGATTTACTATACAATTTGCTGTTATAGCAATATTTTCTAACAATAATATCACCTTCACAGTACACATTTGCATTTTCAATATAGCCGCATGTAAATTCTTTTTTGGCCTTGAAAAGGTTTTTCCCTTTCCCCTTTATCCCACCTTTTATTACAATACTTTCACCTGAAATAATTGTACAGTCGTCACAGACGCCATCTACAATCACGTCTTTTTTTGCTTCTATCCTAAAACCGAACAATACATCTCCGGTAACATATACAGTTCCGTTAAAGTTAATATTTCCGCAACTGTAATCAACATTTTTAACTTTAAAAAGCGGATAAACTGCCAATCTATTGTTTTTAAAATCAACATAACCGTCTATTTCAGCATAGTATTTCCCATTTTCCTCTCTTACACCTTCAACAAGTTGTATCTCTATGTCTTTACCTTCCTTCGGAGCTATCTCCGTATTTTTTACGGTTACGCCAGGCACTCCTTTGGTAGCTGCTTTTTTAGTTATAAGAAGCTCGCCAGCCTGCACATTTATAATATTAAAGACATTTTTATAATCGACTTTCTCATCAGCCTTTAGTTCTCTTTTTTCAATTTTATCCTCATAATGCTTTATAAGTAAAGCATCTTTGCCATTTATAGGCTCAACTCCTGAGGCAATTAAAACATCTTCAATTATATTCCCAAAATCAGAAATCGTAATTGACTCTTTAATTGTCTCTTTTTTCAGCCCCACCTTAATCCCATGTGTCTCAGCCTCGTCAAAAATATCTGTAACAGTAACCTTTTTACCATTATTAACAGGGGGATAAAGGGACAAGTAAGCTTTCATTTCGTCATTTGAAATATAAATCCTGAAAATACCCGGAATATCTCTGTCGGCCTTTATTTCTGCCTTAAACTGTTCATCTGCTTCATTGATCACATATTCATTGTCTTTGAGATGATATATATCCTTTAAAATCTTTTCAAATTTTGCTCTGTCTGTCCTGGAGACAATACCTATAATATCAGCCAACGGGTAACCTCACAATAAACCTTGTATATCTATTTTCCTCTGACTCAACAGCTATATCACCATTATGTGCTTCAACAATTTCCTTAACCACCGCAAGCCCCAGTCCAGTCCCCTTAAGTTTTCCCGTAGTAAAAAACGGATCAAAAATTCTGTTTAAATTTTCTTTTTTTATCCCTTTACCGTTGTCCTCAATTATAAAAATCAAATTTCCATCCTGCAAATAGGCTTCAAATAAAATTCGACCATTCTCACCCACAGCTTCTAATGAGTTATTTATAAGATTAAAGAATACCCTGAAAAGCTTATCCCTATCGCACATAAACTCAATATTTTCCGAAAACTTAAGCTCAAAAGTAACAGGTGTAAGTTTTAAAAGAATATCGACATGTTTCTTAATCTCCTCAAGAAACTCTTTAAGATTTACTTTTGATTTTTGCAAAGCTATCTGCCTGTTTGCAAAGTCAAGAATATCAAGGGTAAGTCCATGTATCAGTTTCACCTCGGTACAAATTGAATCTATATAAAATTTTATCTCTGAGTCCCCTTTCATTTCAATTTCCATAAGCTCAATATAGCTTTGAACAATCTGTAAAAGATTTTTGATATCGTGAGCAATTGAGCTGGTAAATTTGCCTATTACCTGGAGATGCTCCGCCTTTTTCTTCTCTTCATAAAGAGTAAACCTGTTTATTGCAAGAGCACACTGGGATGCTATATAGCCTGCTATCTTAACATCTTTATCACCAAAAAAGTCATCCTCTTTATCGGTCAGATTCAGTACACCTATAATTTTTTCTCTAACCTTCAATGGGAAAGAAAGATATGACTTTGCTTGATACCCAAGCTCATCCTCGCATACATTTTCATTGTTTACAATCACAGGCTTTCCTGTTTTTGCAACCTGGCCACTAATCCCTTCCCCAAGAGGGACTTTGATATCATTGTAATTAACCGGCAAATTGGTAGCTGAAATTATTTTAAGATAATCCCCTTCTGTAAGCATCAGTGAAACTCTTTTGACTTTAAGAAATTTTTCAGTTATATCAAGTATTTGAGGGATAAGTTCATCGGTATTAAATACTGAGTTCATAATTTCAGAAATTTCAAGCAATATATCAAAAATATCCTTTTTCAACTAAAATTCCCTCAATATATTATATTGCATATCCCTTTGAGCCGCCTTAAATCCAGCCTTTTCTATATTATTTACAATTTCTTCAACAGTTATACTGTAAGTGGCACCACAAGCGGCCACTACATTTTCTTCAATCATAAGGCTACCAAAATCATTTCCTCCAAAAAAAAGGCCAATCTGACCAATTTTAGGACCCTGCGTAACCCATGACACCTGTATATTTTTTATATTATACAGGAAAATTCTTGAGAGCGCCAATATTTTTAAATACTCAGTTGCAGTGACAAAATCGCCTCCAAGCTCGGTGTTAAGAGGCTGAAAAGGCCATGGAATAAATGCAGTAAATCCTCCGGTCTCATCCTGCAAGTCTCTTATTTTCTGAAGATGCTCAAGAATAAATTCAATCGGATCATTTTTTTTGAACATCATTGTAGCTGTAGTCTTAAGCCCTAACTTGTGTGCTTTTTTCATCACATCAAGCCACTTATGGGAGTTTATTTTATTGGGGCTTACACGTGTTCTTTCACTATCCACCAACAGCTCAGCTCCTCCGCCGGGGATTGAATCCAATCCGCTATCTATTAGTCTCTTCAAGACATCTTCAACACTCATATTGCTCACATCGGCTATATGACAAATTTCAGGAGGTGAAAATCCATGAATCCATATGTCGTATCTATCCTTTATTTTTTTCAGCAAATTTTCATAATAATCAATTTTCAAGTTTTTATTCAAACCACCCTGCAAAAGGATTTGCGTACCGTTTAGCTGTATTGTTTCATCAATCTTTTTAAATAAATCTTCGTCAGTGATTACATAGGCACCATCTTCATTCTCTCTCTTATAAAAGCCACAAAATCTGCACTGGCAATAACATATGTTTGTGTAGTTAATATTTCTATCAATAACAAACGTAACTTTGTTATCTGAATGATTTTTTCTTCTGACATCGTCTGCTATTTTTCCGATTGTAAGCAGGTCGCTTGACTCAAAAAGCTCAATAGCTTCCTTTCTGGATATTTTATATTTCGACTGATTCATCAATGCCAAGACATACTCCTTTTATTTTTTTAGTTTCAGCACCTTTCAAAAATTTTTCAATATCTGCATTAATAACAGGCCATGTATTGTAATGCATGGGGATAACTATTTTAGGTTTTATCAAATCCAATGCATAAAGTGCCTCATCCACATCCATAGTGAAGTTTCCGCCCACAGGCAAAAGGGCAACATCTATTTTATTTAAATCCCCTATAAGCTTCATATCGTAAAAAAGCGCTGTATCTCCAGCAAAATATATTATTTTTTCAAAAAAATTAATAATAAACCCTGCCGCAATGCCACCATATATCCTTCCATCATCTTCCATTATACTTGATGAATGAACAGCCTGGCACATTTTTACGTAGCCAAATTCAGTATTAAGTTTCCCGCCAATATTCATAGGTGCAATATTTTCAACCCCTTTTTTTGAGAGATAAGTTGCCACCTCAAAAATTGAGACAACCCTGGAATTATATTTACTTGCAAGATTCACAGTATCACCAAGGTGATCAGGATGTCCGTGACTTACAAGAATATAGTCGGCTTTCACATCACAATTTAAATTATTTCTTACAGGGCTTTCAGACAAAAAAGGATCCGTTAACACATTTAAACCGTTTTCAGATAACATAAATGCAGCATGACCCAGATAAGTTATTTTCATAAAAACCTCACTGATCAATTGATTAATTATTATAAGGCAAAAAAACTGAAAATTAAAGGATTTTTATATTTAACAATACAATATTGCAGAATCAAGGGGCCAGCACGAATCTAACCTTACAGCCCCTATTTATTTTTATTCTCCATTACTTTGCCGATTCAACATACTCCACAATTGCCTTAGCAAGACGTTTCATGTTTGCCTCAAATTTTTCAACATCTTTTTCAAGAAGGGTCATCCTGAATCCAGGAAGGTGTGTAAAAAATGATGTCAGTGGAACCACACAAATACCCGTAGCACCCAATAAGTAATAAACAAACCTTTTGTCATATTCAATATTTTCAGTCGTTATCTTCTCGACAAATTTCCTAACTGATTCATCATCTATTTTCAAAAATTGCTTATTGTTGAGAACTGCCTCATTGAAAGCTACCGTCATATAGAAAGCACCATTTGTCCTGTTTACTATCGTATAAGGAACATCCTTCAATACATTATAAGCAATATTGGAAAGCTTTTCGTAGTGAACAACCCTTTCATGCAGATATTTTTCATACTCAGGATGACTCATGAGTTTAGGGATTGCCATCTGAGGCAATGTAGTAGAACAAACTTCAGCCATTTTCTGATTCAGTATGGCATCTATCAGTCTTTTAAAAGCGGAGTCTTTGTCAGCATTATAAACTTCAATCCATCCGCATCTTGCTCCGGGCCATGGGCACTCTTTTGATATCCCTTTCATACTGATACCTGGCACATCCCCGATAATTTCACACAAAGAGAGTGTTTTCTGGCCATTGTAAGTCATATTGTTATAAATCTCGTCAAAAATAAGAAACAGGTCATACTTTTTAGCAATTTCCACTATTCTTCTAAGTGTCTCTTCAGGGTAAACAAAACCGGTAGGATTATCCGGATTGATGACCAGAATCCCCACTATTGAGTTGTGGCTCTTGACTTTTCTTTCCAACTCATTCATATCAGGATGCCAATTGTTATAAGGGTTCATCTTATATGTATTTGGAGGGAAAGACGCATGAAGCACTTCGGCGAGCAAATGCGTAGAGTAGGTTGGCTCAGGCATTATAACCCTCGCATCAACCCTCATGGAGCTATAGCTTCTGGCAATAGCATCGCCAAGACCATTGAAAAATATTATATCATCGGCAGTAATCTGCACCCCACCCTTTTTATTAACCTGCTCTGCCAAAAACTGTCTTGTACTCAAAACACCTTTTGTAGGGGAGTACGCAAACGATAAATCATCATCTACAACCTCTTTTATAATACCTTTCATCCACTCAGGAATTTTCTCCCCCTTTATTACAGGGTCCCCTATATTTTCAAAATAAACCTCTCGTCCATTTTTGATTAACTCATCTGCCACTTTGACAATGTTTCTTATCTCATAAGTCAAACCGCTGCCACTTTTTGCAATATCAAACTTCATAGACTACCTTCCCCTTTACACATTTTAATTTGCGATTTATAATACATTTCGGGGAAAAAATCAGTAAAAATTTACATATTTAACAAAATAAGTAAAAATCATTTGATAAAATTGAAAAAAACTGTTAAACATACAAGGGGATTTTTCAAATAAGTTTTTGACTATAAAAAGTTAAGAGGGATTTTAATGAAGTTGTCACAATATTATATTCAAACGCTAAGAGAAACACCTTCTGATGCAGAAGTTGTTAGCCATAAACTGATGCTGAGAGCCGGCATGATAAAAAAGGCTGCAGCAGGAATTTATTCGTACCTGCCGCTTGGCCTAAGAGTCATAAGAAAGGTGGAAAATATCGTCAGAAAATACATGAATGAGGCTGGCGCAATTGAAACGCTTATGCCTTCTGTTGTTCCTGCTGAATTATGGAAGGAGTCTGGCAGGTGGTTTGTTTACGGCAAGGAGCTTTTAAGATTCAAAGACAGACACGACAGGGATTTTTGTTTTGGACCTACCCATGAGGAAGTGATTACTGATATTGTTCGCAACGACATTAAATCCTACAAACAGCTTCCGGTCAATCTGTATCAGATTCAGACCAAATTCAGAGATGAAGTAAGACCAAGATTTGGACTTATGAGGGGCAGAGAGTTTATTATGAAGGATGCCTACTCTTTTGACATTGACAATGAAGGTGCTGAAGTCAGCTACAATAAAATGAAGGAAGCATACTGCAAAATATTCGAAGCTTGCGGGCTAAAATACAGAATGGTTGATGCAGACAGCGGTGCAATCGGCGGTTCTTTTTCACATGAGTTTATGGTTTTGGCCGATACGGGAGAAGATTTTGTAATCTCATGTGACAACTGCAACTATTCTGCCAACATTGAAAAGGCTGTCGTTGTTGATAAGCCTGAGGAAAACACTGAGGCACTTGCAAGCGTAGAAGAAAGGCTTACGCCTGGCCAAAAAACTGTGGAGGAAGTTGCAAAGTTTTTAAATTTGCCTACAAAAAAAATCGTCAAAACAATGATTTTAAAAGTGGACGAAAATGTCGTAGCCGTTATGATAAGAGGCGACCATGAGTTAAACCTGCCGAAAGTTAAAAATTATCTCGGTGGCTCAGTCATAGAATTTGCTGACAAAAATGATATAGAAATGGTTTCAGATGGCCCAATGGGGTATTCGGGACCTATCGGTCTTAAATGCAAGGTTTATGCTGACAATGCAATCAAACATCTTAAAAACTATGTAGTAGGCGGCAATAAAAAAGATTTACATCTTTTAAACGTAAATCATGAAAGAGATTTTAAAATAGAAGCTTTTGGAGATTTCAGAAATGCAACCCCTGGTGACACATGTCCTGAATGTAATAAGGGGAAATTTCAATTAACAAAAGGTATTGAAGTAGGCCATATTTTCAAGCTGGGGACAAAATACTCTGAAGCAATGAACTGTGTTTTTCTGGACAAAGATGGGAAGGCAAAACCTATGATAATGGGGTGCTATGGTATAGGTATAGGAAGAACAGCCGCTGCTGCAATAGAGCAAAATCACGATGAAAAGGGGATTATCTGGCCTGTACAGCTTGCACCTTTTGAAGTAGTTGTCGTTCCTCTAAACACCAACGATGAAGATGTTATCAAAACTGCCGATAATATATATACAAGGCTTTTAAACAAAGGGGTTGACGTCTGTATAGATGACAGAAACGAAAGAGCTGGAGTAAAATTTAATGATGCAGACCTCATTGGCTATCCCGTAAGAGTCAATGTAGGGAAGAAGGCGCTTGCAGACGGCTGTGTAGAAATACATATTAGAAAAAGTGGTGAGCAAATTAATGTTTTGATTGATGATGCTTGTGATAAAATAATAAATGTAATTGAGGGGTTGAAACAGTAGCATGAGAAAAAAGAAAAAAAAGCCTGAAAAACTTTCAATACTTGTATTTAAAGAAAATGATTTATCTGCTGTCTACAAAAAAAAGGTAAACACTTCTGTAATAAAATACTCCATCATTTCATTGCTAATATTTTTTGTTGTTTCCTCTTTGTCTTTCTACTTTTTATTTGACCTTTACACAGAAAGACACAAAATGTTAGCTTACGGAAAGGAAAATGAGCTATTAAAACTCAAAATAGCAGACTACAAAGAGCAAATTAACCGCATAAATGAAAAAGTTGCGTATCTTGACCAGCTTGAAAGCAAAATAAGAGACCTTTCAAAAGTAGTAAATGAAACCGAGACACAAATAGCCATTGGCGGAAAAGAAGTAGATTTGTCCAAAGATTTTTCTGCAGTATCAAAAAGAAAAGAGAAACAGTATTTTGAAGATTTAAGCGAAACTATCGCATCACTTTCAGATAAACTGCAGGAAAGGGAAAACAGTCTTTCAGAGCTTGTAGATATGCTTGAAGAACAAAGACTTCTCTACCTCTCAACCCCTTCTGTAATGCCTGTAAACGGATGGATATCAAGCAAGTTTGGATACAGAATTTCACCTTTTACCAACAGAAAAGTTTTCCATGAAGGGATTGACATAGCTGCAATGTATGGAGCTGAAGTTAAGGCTACTGCAAATGGCCTTGTCATATTTGCAGGCTACAAACCTGGTTATGGAAATCTTGTGACTATTGACCATGGTTTTGGTTTTGTGACAAGATATGCCCACAACAGCAAGATTCTCGTAAAAGTAGGGGATAAAGTAAGCAAAGGTGATGTTATTGCAAAAGTTGGCAATTCAGGAAAAAGCACAGGTCCACACTGTCACTACGAAGTACTCGTAAATGGTGTGCCGGTTAACCCTGTAAAATTTATTGCTGAACTTGAAGAGCAAAAATAAAAAAACTTATACATTTTGTTGACAAAACAAGACCATGTATATATAATCCCCTTCCTTATTTATACTAAAAATGGAGGTTTACTATGGCTCAAATGCGCAACATGAAAAAACCTAGCAACATTAAAAGAAAGCGCACTCACGGTTTTAGAGCTAGGATGAAAACACGCGGCGGCAGGCTTGTTTTGAAAAGAAGAAGAGCTAAAGGAAGAAAAAGATTAGCTATCTGATAATCAGAAAATGAACCTGTCTTTTAAAAAGGCAGAAAAACTTAGAAAAAATAGTGATTTTTTAGCTGTTTATAGGCAGGGCAAAAAAGAATACGGAAAATATCTTGTAATATATTTTGTTTACCATAAAGACAGCGGTCGTAAAGCAGGATTTGTAGTTAGTAAAAGAGTTAGTAAAAAGGCTGTTGTCCGAAATAAAATAAAAAGAAGACTACGGGAAATTTACCGTTTGAACAGGTTTTCCCTGCCTGAAAACATTTTTCTTATTACAGTAGCTAAACCGGAAATAGTTAAGGCTGATTACAATGAAATTCGTGATGATTTGCTTGAAGCATTTAAGAAAATTTCTAATCGCACTGATTGACATCTACAGTCTTGCTATCTCACCATTTTTAGGTCGAAACTGCAGGTACTATCCCACATGCTCTCACTATGCAAAAGAAGCAATCGCTAAAAAGGGGATTTTAAAAGGGGGTCTCATGGCGGCATATCGAATTTTGAGATGTAACCCTTTCAGCAAGGGAGGATACGACCCGGTAAAATGAACAAGGCTACTCAATTTATCGACACTCAATTTTTTAAATTTAATCGGAGGATTTTTACTTATGGATAAGAGAACTCTTTTGGCAGTCGTTTTAAGTATGGCTGTATTATTGATTTTTCAATTTATTTACAGTCCTGCACCAGTTGTTACAGATAATGCTTCAGCTGGTAACACAACGGTCTCAAACACTACTTCACAGGATGAAGGGAAAAATTTAGAACAAAACATCAACACCGAAACAATCCAAGCAAACACTCTTACTGACCTGGAAATAAAAAAGTTTGACGTTGAAACAGAGAATCTTGTAATAACATTCAATGAAAATACCGGCAATATTAATAGCGTAAAAATAAAAAATTTTGAGCATGCAGGTATTTCACCTAAGTTTCAAACAAAGTCTGATGATTACTTCAAAATAAAAAGTTTGAGCGGAAATGTTGTTAAATCAAAGGTATATAATGAAAATAACAAAAAGGTAGTAGAGTTTGACTTTGAAAACAACGGACTTTTCTCAACAAGAAAGTATATAATAGATGATACTTATTTGATAACTGTATCTGAAACACTGTCAAATATTTCAGATTCCACCTACAAAATCCCTTTTGAAACTATTATAGGTCCTGACCTTGGTGAAGGTTTTGCTGAGAGCAAATATTTGTTTTCAGGTCCGCTTGCATACAACGGAAAAAAGGTAAAACAGGAGCGACCTCAAAAGATTAAAGAAGATATTGAAATAAACGATGCTGTATGGTTTGGCTATACGTCGAAATATTTTGCTTTTTTGAAAATCAACAATGATGATAAAAACGCCGTATTCAAGAAATATAAAGATTCTGCTATCATTTTTAGCAGCTCTGAAACAATCTTAAATCCTCAGTCAAAAATTGAGAAAAATTTTCAATTATTTGTAGGACCCAAAAAATATGACCTTTTAAAATCATACGGCCACAGCCTTGAAAAAAGTATAGATTTTGGTGTATTTTCATTTCTTGCAATCCCGATGCTAAAAATAATGAATATATTCTTTGATGTAACAAAAAACTATGGATGGGCAATTATACTATTAACCATAATTATCAAAATAATTACATACCCTCTTACGTTTAAAAGTATGGCATCTATGAAAAAAATGAAAGATTTACAACCAAAAATGGCCGAAATAAAGGAAAAATTCAAAGGGGATGCCCAGAAGATGAATGCGGCTATGATGGAGCTTTATCGCAAACATGGTGTAAATCCAATGGGTGGATGCCTTCCTATACTAATTCAGATTCCAATCTTCTTTGCACTTTATAAAGCTCTGCTTGTTTCTATTGAGCTTAAAGGTGCACCGTTTATCTTTTGGCTTGCTGACCTTTCAGAAAAAGATCCATACTACATAACTCCTATACTAATGGGTGCTTCAATGTTTTTCCAGCAAAAATTAACCCCATCTGCTGGTGACCCGATGCAGCAAAAATTATTTATGTTTATGCCAATAATTTTTACATTTATGTTTTTGAACTTTCCATCCGGGCTTGTTATCTACTGGCTAACAAACAATATTTTGTCAATTATTCAGCAAATTATTATTAACAAAAAAACTGCGTGAGGAGAGTATGAAATATTTTGAGATAGAAGCTTTAAGTATTGACGAAGCTATTGACAAGGTGGTTTCTGAACACAAATTTCCAAAAGAGTTTATTGAAGCAGAAGCAATAGAAGAAGGCTCAAAGGGTTTTCTTGGCATTGGCAAAAAAAATGGACTTTACAAAGTTAAAGTAAACGACTATGAATTTTTGAAAAGGAAAATAAGGCTTACTCTAACCGAAATCCTTGAAAAAATGGGCATAACTGATTTCAGGATAGAGCTGATGGAAGATTATCCGGTATGTAAGTTTAACATAATTTCTGAAGACTCAAACATATTAATAGGTAAAACGGCTCAAACATTAAATGCAATCCAGCACATAATTGACAAAATTTTTAATCTTGAAGATGATGCGGATAACAATTTTGTCGTAGATGTGGAAAATTACAGAGAGAGAATTTTGACATACCTTAAAGAAAAAGCTACCAGTCTGGCTGCAAATGTTTTAAGAACAGGTAAACCTGCTAAAATGCCTCCGATGGTTACAATGATAAGAAAAGAAATACATATGGCTGTCAAATCGATAAAAGGGGTTAAAACTGAAAGTTACGGTAACGGTGACATAAAAACCCTTTATATTGTGCCTGAAAGGGCAAAAAAAAGAAGAGAGAAAAGATAAGATGGTTATTAAATTTATACTCACCGCCTTTCTGATTTACATAACATTTGTACTTTTCAGAAACAGCAAAAAGCTGTCAGGTAAAAACGAACAGGACCAGAATACTCCTATTGAGCTTGTAAAAGACCCTATTTGTGAAACATTTGTGGAAAAAGACACCCCATACAAAGTAAAACTTTATGATAACCTGTATTTTTTCTGTTCTGAAGAATGCAGGGACAAATTTATAAACAGCAATAAAAAGGAAGGATAATTATGCAAATATTTTTAGACACCGCCAATATTGAAGAGATAAAGGAAATTGCATCTATCGGCATTTTAGATGGTGTTACCACTAACCCAAGCCTGATAGCAAAGGAGAACAGGGATTTCAAAGCAACAATCAAAGAGATATGTGATATCGTAAAAGGGCCTGTAAGTGCAGAAGTTATCGCAACTGATTTTGAAGGTATGATAAAGGAAGCACAGGAACTTGCCTCAATCAGTGAATATGTAGTAGTTAAAATCCCTTTTACATATGAAGGTTTAAAGGCAACAAGCTACCTTTTTAAAAAAAACATACCTGTGAATATGACACTTATTTTTTCTCCAAATCAAGCAGTATTGGCATGCAAAGCAGGGGCAAGATACATCAGCCCTTTTGTAGGTAGGCTTGATGATATAGGCCATGAAGGAATTGAGCTTGCAAGACAGTGCCAGGATATTATTGACACTTACGGCTACGACACCGAAGTTATTGCAGCAAGCATCAGGCACACTGAGCATGTCTTAAAGGTATTGGAATATGGAATAGATATCGCAACACTCCCGCACAAAGTTGTTTTGCAAATGATGAAACACCCCCTTACCGACATAGGAATAGAGAAGTTTCTAAGCGACTGGAAAAAGTTTAATAAATAATGTAAATATGAGCCCTAAAAATTTTGGGCTCTTTTCTTACTTATCTCAAATACAGCTTTTCAACAGCATATTTCAGCTTTTCAATAGGTGCAACCTCTTTTGGGTTTATCTGAAGTTTTTCAGCGTTTGAGTAAAAAATAACCGGTCTCTTAAAATCTTCTGGATGATTGCTGCCATGAATCCTTTCATGGCCTGCATGGTCAGAAGTAATTACCAATAAATAAGATTTACTCCTTTTTATCTTATCAAAAAAATACCCTAACATCTCATCAATAAACCTAAATTCTTCAATATATTCACCAGACAACCATCCACTTTCCGGTCCAACAATATCAAGTCCACTTATATGCAAAAAAATAAACTGTTTTTTTTCGGGGTTAAAAATTTTTACCGCTTCCTCTATCTGACCATCTCTTGAAAAAATTTCCCTGTCTACATAGTCATCAGCAAGATATCCCAGCTTTTCTTTACTGTAAATATAAACAGTCTCATACCCAGCTTTTTTGGCAGTTGTAAAAATTGTTGGCACACCAACCTTTTTCTCACCACTTTTCCATAGGTTGTCAGTTTTCCCATTCTTTTCAGGGAGCATTCCGGTAAGCATTGATGTGTGGGCAATAAGTGTCTTTGGAGGATTTGTACTTTTTCCCTCTTTCAAATAAAAGCCACCTTCAATAAAACTATAAATATTGGGGCAATTTGTTTTACTTATTGCATCCGGATGCAGTGCATCAACAGAAATCATTACTATTGATTGATAGCTGTAACTCACTGTCAATGAGATAGTAAAAATAAAAATAATAATATAAAAAATAATCCTTTTCATAAGAACACCTCTAATTTTCGGTATTTTCCTTAATTTCAGGAATCTCTACAGTAAAAACAGAATATTTTCCGTAAACCGATTCAAGAGTCAAATTTCCATTCAACTTCTCAATTACTCTTTTGACAATGGACAAACCAAGCCCCGTGCCGGATATTCTCTTTTTTACATTTTCCGAACGATAAAATCTCTGGAATATTTTATCTTTTTCTTCATCCTTAATCCCTATGCCTGAGTCATACACCCTAAAGATTATTACGCTATCTTTTTTATAAGCAGATATTTCAATTTTTCCGGATTCAACATTATATTTAATTGCATTTGCTATCAAATTATTTAAAACATGATCAAATAAATCTTCGTCTAAAACTACATACAAATCATTAGGAATATCAATATCTACCGAAATGTTTTTAGCTGCTATCTCATCACTATAAAAATTAAGCCATTTGTCCACAAGTTCTTTCAAATTAAGCGTCTCTGTCTTAAGATTATCTGATGTATATTCAAGTTTTGTAAGAATCAAAAACTGATTAAAAAGCCTGTTAAGATATTTGGAATTTTTAAGAATTACACTTTTTGCTATCTCTTCAACCTCTTTATCATTCTTGCTCCTTACAAGTATATCGCTGTAAGATATGATTTTGGTCAGAGGAGTCCTTATTTCATGTGATAGACTGTCCAATATGTCTGATTTAAACCTGTTGGACTTTATCAATTCCTGGTTTTTAATTTGAAGCTCATCATTTGCCTTTAAATAACCGGAAATTGCCTCCTTTAACTTTACCTTTAAAATTTCCTCATTTTTTATAATCTCAGTATACATTTTACTAAATGCTTCTGATAATTCCTGTATTTCGTCTGCCGTATCAAATATCGGTATATCTACCACTTTGTTATTTATAATGCCTCTGGCGCTTACGCTAAGTTTTTTCAAATATTTGAGAATCATTGTGTGCATCAGGATAATTATTGAAATCAGCAAAGCGCTAAACATAATAAAGCCTGTAGCATAAAAAAGTGTATTATTGGATGCAATAGACTTCTCAATATCCTTCAAAGGTATAAATACCGAAATGCCCCCTCTGAAGTCCCCAACTTTATAACCCTGATATTCATGACATTTCAAACAAGATTCATTTATGTATAGAGGTGCCATGTACCTGTAAACTTTTCCTTTCTGTTTATCATAATATATCTCCTCATACTCCACTTCCCCTTTACGAAAAAGCTCTATAGCCCTTTTCTCAAAATCATCAGGTGCATTTTCCGGATTTACCAGCATATCGCTTGTAATATGAAATTTGAAGTCGGACATTTTATTCGCATATTTCGAAAGCTCTTTTGTAGCAATTGCAGGTACAGGCTCAATCCTATCCTGGTTTTCCGCGACCCATTGACGTGTAACTACTATCATATTAAATAATGTTTTTGCCTGAATCTTTGCCTGTTCAGAAATAATATTTCTCTGATGATTCCATATCAACATCAAAATAGGCGAAATAACCAAAATCATTACAGTTGTAAGATAAACTACAAGTTTGGCCGTAATCTTCATTTATCTATTTTGTACCCGACACCGGATACTGTTTTTATAAAATCCGGAAGGTATCTGGAAAGTTTGCTTCTGATATGCTGCACGTGTACATCAAGACTTCTTGACCATTTGTAGAGGGTATTTTTACCCCAAAGTTCATTAACTATTTGCTCTCTACTGACAATCTGCCCTTTTGACTTTAAAAGAAAAAGTAAGACGTCATACTCTTTTGGAGTTAAATCTATTTTTTCCCCATTAAATGTTGCTTCCCTGCTTTTTGTATCCAGTTTAAGTCCTTTATATTCAATAATCCCTTCTGATTCATCCCTACTACTACAGCATCTTCTCATAATTGCTTTGACTCTTGCAAGTAATTCGATGTTTTCAAATGGTTTTGTAATATAATCATCTGCACCATACTCAAAACAAAGCACCTTTGCAGTTACATTTTCTTTTGCTGATAAGATAATTATTGGCACATCTGATTCTTTCCTGATCAATTTGCATAAATGTTCCCCTTCAAGGTCAGGAAGCCCGAGGTCAAGTATCACCAGGGAATATGAACCTTTTTTAAAAAGCTCAAGACCCCCAAATGCCGTAGTACTAACAGTAACGGCAAAACCCTCGCTGGATAAAAGAATTTTAAGAAGCTGTGTTATCTCGATGTCATCATCTATGACAAGTATTTTACAGTCTTTCATAACGAGTCCTGTGAAATTTTCTTGGATTATTACACCAAAAACAAATCAAATCAATACTGTTTTAAGCAGTATTAACGTTTGTTTTTTAATAAATTATCTTAGATTATATTTTAAACTTTAAGGTTGGTGTTTTTTTGTTGTCAGGACAAATATCCACACAGTCCCCACAATTGTTGCATGCTACACTGCTGCCATCTTTCATCGGGTTAATCGCCATTGGACAAGTTTTTATACAACTTAAGCACATTGAGCAATTTTCATTAACTTTTTCAACCTTTAATAATCTCTTCAGACCAATAAGAGAAAGAAAACTACCCGTTGGGCAAAAGTATCTGCACCAGAACTTGTAATAAAAAAATTCTAACACTATCAGTGTAATAATAAAAGCCATTTCAAATGTAACGTATCCAAACTTTACAAGTACAAGTGCCTGTGAAGATATTACTCCAGGTGCTGATATAAGATTTAATAGGGGTATTCCAGAAATACCCATAACAAATAATCCAAATAGCAGAAAACCCAATCTAAACATATTTGTTTTTACTGTCAAATGGTCTGAATACTCAGTTTTTTTTGTTTTAATTTTCAGTTTTTTCTTTATACTATCAATCATTTCTGTTACCAGATAATATGGGCACATAAAGCTGCACCATATCCTTCCAAAAATAAGCACAAGGAGAACTGGTATTACCAATGAAGCAAACATACTGTAAGTAAACATCTTTGAAGCTACTACAGCCTGTAATATGGCAAGCGGATCAGCCATTGCAATACTCCCAATATCGATGGAATAAAACGTCCCCTTGATAAAATAGATTTCCAGAATATTTAGTACAGGAACAATAAACATTCCCAGAAATACAGCTATCTGCACGCTGCGTCTTATTGTTTTAATCTTCATTCATTTCCCAGCCTTCTATGGAAGTGTTAATTTCAAAGTCGTACTTAAATTGTTTTTTTTCGCCAAAGGTTGAAATATTCTGTTTCTTTTCTATAAGCTTGTCCCCTTTCAAGATGTCTTTGTATTTCTGAGGGTCAGACTTCAGTATTTTTGATCTTCTGTAATAATATCCAGCATCTTTTTCATTGCCCATACCTGTAGGTACAACATTTACTGCTTTTCCATCAGTCGTTTTTACAGGGCACTTTTCCACACATATGCCGCACCCAACACATTTTTCCGTTATAACCGGAAGGATATATTTCTCCATTACAATAGCTTCGTCAGTAAAGGGGCACACATTGTAGCATGTACTGCAAATCATCGCCTTTCCTGTTATTTTACCTGTCTCTTCCTCTTTGAAATAAATAAAATTAAGGCAATCCTCCTGACTTATTACTGCCTTGCCGATATTAACTTTCTCAGGCTCAAAAAGCTTGTTGTCAAGGGCACCGGTAGGGCAAACTTCAGGGCATTTCATACATAAATAACATGCTCTATCTTCCGGAAATATATACGGGGTGCCTATTTGAAGTTTTTCAAAAAGATCAGCTCGTTTTATGCTGTCGTAGGGGCAAACCTCTATACACCTTGCACATCTTATGCAAAGCTCCATAAACTGCTTTTCACCCCTTGCGCCTGGTGGCCTTAACCTGTTCTTTTTGAAAAATCCCTTAAATGGGTTTTCAGAAAGAGTTTTTTGAAGTCTTTCTTTTAAATTCATATTATTTTGATTTTTTTCTTGAAACTCAACATTTCCGGCGTAATTTCACCTTTTTCAATCTTTTCGATAGCATCTTCAAAATTACAGTAATGATGACCAATATCTATTATCTCATCATGTTGCTTGAGTTCATTACATATTCTATCCAGAGTCTCTTCTGAATCAACTTCAAATACAATAATTACTCTCAGGCCATCTTCAGATGTCGAATAAACTTTAATTTCATTATAATTTTTAAGAATCTCAATAGCTTTTTTAGTGCTCCCCTTTTCTATATTAACAACGCTGCCAACTATCAACATAACTTTCTCCTCATCTAAAAGCCCCCGCAAAGGGGGGCTCACATTTAACTATACTTGGAGTTAATATCACTTATCACAACTTTATCTTCTATTTTAACAGGCCCTGATACCCTTTGAATCCTTACTGCTGCAATTTTAAATTCAGGCTCTTTTGAACCCGGGTCAACCGCATCATTACACACAAAGTTAATCATTCTGTCAAATGCCTGGTCATGCCATGGTACAAACAAAATTCCCGGCATTGATGTTTTTGTCACAACAGCAGGCAATACGGACTTACCTCGTTTGCTTTCAACAAGCACCATATCTCCGGTCACAATATTGTATTTTGATGCATCCGCCGGATGGATTTCCAGATAACCGTTTGGATGTGCCCTTGCAATCTCAGGAATCCTCATTGTCATTGTACCTGTATGCCACTGTTCAATAACTCTACCTGTGGTAAGATAAAATGGATATTGTGCATCAGGCACCTCAGCAGCTTCCTTATAAGGCCTAAGCCAAATATTCGCCCTTCCTTCATTTTTATTATCCATGTAAAAATATACCTTTGCATTTGTTGGTATCTCTTTACCAAACTTCTTTAAAAATCCCTCATGCTCAAACATTGGGTCCAGCCCCCTTACATACCTTTTATAGGTACCAGGATGCTCAACGGATGGACATGGCCACTGAAGTCCGGCTGCCTCTCTTTTCAACCTTTCGTAAGTGGCACCATAAAGTGTATGATCAGTATCCTTTGTAACTCTTATATACTCACTCCACGCCATTTCGTTTGCTTTCATGGAATCATCCATATTCCACGGAATAAGTTTTTCAAGACCCATTCTCTTTGCAATTTGCGCTGCAATCCATATATCAGGTTTTGCCTCAAAAGGTGGCTCTACACATTTTTCCGTAAG